>CAZMDM010000295.1:0-20057 GCA_964564775.1 uncultured Desulfonema sp.
GTCTGCCACTTACAGATAAAAACGCATCCAGAGAATCGTTATTATGTCCGGCATTCAGATAAAACCACCTCTGATTTCCCGGATAGTCATAAGTGATTCCGGTCTCGACACCATCTACGTCTTTTCCGGACAAGGGGACGATATTAACAATACTTGAAAACGCATCAGGCCCCCACAACACGGATCCGGGTCCCCGAATGATCTCAATTCTTTTGACAGATGCCAGTGCCAGTTCGTTTCCTAAAGGATTGAACGATTTGCTGGTATCCAAACCCAGCGGCATCGTATCGTACAGAAACAGCACGGAATTGGGGATTCCGCGAAGATACGGCATAGCTCCCCATTCTTTCTGAGCAATATAAAACCCCGGTATCAGGCTCAATGCCTGTCCTAATGTCTGCGCGCCCTGAATTTTCAGGTCTTTGCGATGAATCACCTGAGCAACTGCCGGCGCCTGCCACGCACTTTCCTCGCGGCGGGAAGCGATAGACATCACATCCAGAGATTCTCCAACAAACATCAGCATCGTATCTTCCTGTTCCGAAGCGATCAGGGGAGATGTCATTGCAATTATGATCCAGCAAGAAATAACTGTTTTTTTTATATTTTGCATTATCTGACCTGTTTTAGCAATACCCTGAATTTTGCCCGCGTCAGTCCCAGCAGTTTGGCAGCAAGGGTCTGATTGTCGCCGGATAATTCGAGCGCCTGTCTGACCCAGTCTTTTTCCACTTCCTCCAGCATGATTCCTTCGGGCGGAAGCTTAAATCCATTCGAAGCACCGGATGAGGGTTGGGCAGGCTTCAGAAAAGACAATGTTTCTGCCGTAATCACATTCTGATCTCCGGCTAAAATAATAGCTCTCTCGATCACATTGGCAAGCTCCCGGATATTTCCGGGCCAATGATATTTTTTCAGCGTACTGACCGCGCCTTCGGTCAGCCGGATATCCGCACCGCCTTGAATTTTTTTCAGAAAATAGCTGACCAGAGGTTCGATATCGTCAGTCCGTTCTCGCAGCGGCGGCGGCTGAATCGGGAACACATTGATTCTGAAGAACAAATCCTGACGGAATGCACCTTTTTCCACCTGTTCGCTCAGATTGCGATTGGTCGCGCAGACGACCCGCACATCTACCGGAATTTCTTCATTTCCGCCGACTCTGCGAATCTTTTTTTCCTGAAGTGCGCGCAGCAATTTTGCCTGTGCCTCAAGCGGCAGATCGCCGATTTCATCTAAAAACAGCGTTCCTCCCGAAGCATACTCGAATTTGCCCTGCGCTCTTCTGTCCGCACCGGTAAATGAGCCGCGTTCATGACCGAAAAGCTCGGATTCCACCAAATTCGGAGATATAGCTGCACAGTTGACTGCCACAAACCGCCCTTTGTGATACGCACTCGAACGATGAATGAATTTTGCCAAAAGCTCTTTGCCGGTGCCGGATTCCCCCATAATCAGCACAGCGGAATCACTTTTTGCAACCCGATATGCCATGTCTATCAATGATGCCATGGGCTTGGATACATACACGATTTCATCCGATCCCGCAGCTTTTCTGAGTTCGGCTTTCAGATCACGGTTTTCCGCAATAATCTTGGACAGATTCAGCGTGCGCTCGATGGTCAGCAGAATACGCTCTTCCTCAAACGGCTTGGTGATATAATCCGCAGCCCCGCAGCGCATGGCTTCAACGGCTGAGTCAACCGTGGCAAATGCAGTGATAAACACCACAGGACATTGAATATCCTGCTCTCTCATGGTTTGCAGAAGCGTCATGCCATCCGTTTGGGGCATTTTGATATCGCTGATGACCATATCGTAAGTGTTGTCAGTCATCATCTGCAATGCCTTTGTGCCATCCGATGCATGGTCGGTTTTATGTCCTTTTCTCTGAAGCATGATAGCGAGCAGTTGCCGCATCCGGTCTTCATCTTCGACAATCAGAATATATGCCATAATTTCCCTTAGAAGGTATGAAGTGGCATGTGTTATGGGTTAAGATAAAAAGATACATAACACCTATCACTCAACACTTAACACATCTTTTTTAATCGGAATCTGAATTGTAAACACTGCTCCGCCGTCCGGGCTGTTTTTCGCAACGATGGTGCCGCGATGTGCTTTAATCACCTGAGATGCGAATGCAAGCCCCAATCCCGTGCCTTTGGCTCGTGTGGTAAAAAACGGCTCGAATATTTTTTCCAGATTTTCAGGTTCGATACCCTGTCCCTTATCACTGATCTCGGCAATCCAAAACCCCTCTTTGCAACATGCCCGAATACGGACATGATTGTGATGTTCTCCGTTTGATTCTGTAGCGTTTTTCACAATATTGCCAACAGCCCGCATCAGCAGGTCCGGGTCAGCTTCGGTTTCGCAGGGTTCTTCGGGAATCTCGGAAACAATTTCAATATTTTTATGAATCATCTGAAGCTCGGACTTGGCAGAGCATTCTCTGAGCATGGCATTCAGGTCGCTGGTACGAAATACCGGATTCGCAGGTCTGGCAAAGATCAGAAAATCTTCGATCAGACGGTTGAGTCTTCGGATTTCATCCTCGATAAACTCGACCATCATATTGTCCGAAGGGATATCCTGCTTCAGAATATCCAAAGAGCTTTTGATAATTCCTAACGGATTTTTCACTTCATGGGCAATCATCAGAGAAAATTTGCCGAGTTCCGCCAAAGTGGTCTGTCTCAGTATTGCCCGATGCGCTTGTTCCAACGCGTTGCGGCTGTTTTCCAAAGAATCGAGCATGGCATTGAAGGCAGAGGCAAGTTCCCGTATTTCCGGCAGTTCGCTAAGTTCCGCCCGAAGTTCCGAATCCCCTTTTGCCACATTCCGGGCAGTTCTTACCAGATTCGTAATCGGAGCAACCAGAGATCGGGAGATAAAATAAAACAGCGCTATGGCAAAAATTCCCGCCATCACAGATAGCCATAAAAATCGGTACTTTATGGTATCCGAAAGCAGGTAAAGCCCCTGAGAACTGTAAGTGATTCTGACCTTTCCGATCACCGTATCTCCGGAATTTCCGCTCAGTTGAAACGCCCGTATCTCTTCCTGAGATTCTTTCAGCATCACCGGAGCCTCGATTACCGACAATGTTCCTGAAAACTCTTTGGAAATCTCGGACAGCATCTCATCGCTATTGCCCCAGATGCTGACGCCGACAACATCATTTTCAGATAAAAGATTTTTGGAAAGCCTTTTGAGCATATCTTTATCATCAATCAGGATGCCGAGTTCCGCATTCAATGCCAGATATCTTGCCAGAAACGAAATTCTTTCCTCAAATCGTGTTTTCACAAATTCGTGAATGATTCCGGTTCCGGCATAACCGAGCGCCAGTGTGGTCGCACCGATCAGCAAAATCACGGCTCCGAACATCCGAATATGTATTCCTGCCCGTTTCATGGTCTGATTTCTATGGGAAAACTTTCTTTATCTGTCATCTGAATCCCCAGCTTTTTGAACACTCTGGAATTAAGCCATACATGAAATATCGGCGTATCTTCCGAACAGATATTCCGATGAAGCATGTCTATTGCCAGTTTTGCTGTCTGCTCGCCGAGATCCTCATAATCGAAAATAAAAGATACTGCAGCGCCGGATTCATAAAAAAAGCGATTATAGCCGATAACGGGGATTTTTTTCAACACTGCTTCTTTGATGATATGCAGAATTACACGGTCAGAATCGAGAAATTTGTCGGGAATCAGCCATAATGCATCAATATCGCTAAGCTTCTGATCCAGTATCGGAGTAATTTCCTTCGGAGACGATACGTTCAGCGATTCGAGTTTCAGGTTATGATGTTTTGCAATCTCAGATGCTTGCTTGAAAAATTCTTCATTGTATTTCGGATCATATAATACTCCCAACTTTTTTATGTCGGGAAGGCTTTTGGCAATATATCGAAGTTGAAGGCGGATAGGAACAGAAAAGGGGATACCGCAATAATTTTTGATATCCCCGACTTTTTTTTCCGGATTCAATATCAATGTGTATATCACGGGAATTTTGGCTGTTAAATGCTGCGTATCTGCCAATTCAAGTGCCTGAGGACCGATGACAATGATAAGAGAGATTTCTTTTTTGATGAGCTTATCATTTAAGTCATCAATAACATTGCTTTTTTCAAGAGAAAAAATTTCGCTTCCGATTTTGGTTTCCTGTCCAAAGAATCTCTGAATACCGTCTGCTGCTTCGAAATAGGGTTTGATATCTTTTGAAATCAGGATAGCCGCTTTCAAAGACTGCTCTGCCTCGGATAGATTCCACAGACTGAGCAGTAAAAAAAATGAAAACAAAAGTATTCTGGCGCCATCCTGCATCATCACTATTCAGCCTCGTGGGTAATCCTGTCCACCTTTGACTTGAATTCCCGCGTTACCGCATCCACATCATCCGAACTACTGATCACCTGCGGCGTTATCAGAATAATGAGTTCGGTTTTATCGTCTTTATGTGTTTTGGTGCCGAACAGATACTGAACTAGCGGAATGCTCGTCAGACACGGAATTCCTGTAACCGTATTGCTTTTTTTCTCCTTGATCAGCCCACCCAGCACAATGGTTTGTCCGTCTTTGACGGTCAGCGAGGTTTCCACGCTTCGCTTGAAAAACGCGCTCGCATCCAGATTGCCGACTCTGACAGTCTGATCTTTGACTTCGCTGACTTCCTGCTTCACATCCATGCTGACCAGCCCGAATTCGTTGATATGCGGCGTAACTGTGAGAATCACGCCGGTATTGCGATACTGAATGCTGGTTTGCAGGGATGGGTTTAATGTGTTCTGATACTGATACTGCGTGTCTGGTATGGGAATTTCATCCGAAATTTCGATATTTGCCTCTTTGTTATCCGAAGCCAGCACCGAAGGCGTAGATAAAATATTGACCTTACCATCGGAAGCCAATGCGGACAGGATTGCTCCCCAGCGTTTGTCTTCGCCGATCATAAATTTCAATCCGCTGAATGCGGCAAAATCCGTAACTCCCGGACTGCCGATCGCACCTTTCAGCACAGACGTATCCGGTGTTCCGCCGCTGCCTCTCACATAGCTCCATTCCACACCAAGCTTATTTTCGATATTCAGGGATATTTCGGCAACCATTACCCGGATCAGAACCTGACGCGGCAGTACATCAATTTTTTCCAGAATATCGGCAATCATGCGATAATCTTTGGGAGCCGCCTCGATAATCAGCGCATTTCGGACAGTATCCGGTGTAACCCGCATTCCGTTTCTCAGGATCATCGTACCCGAAGTTCCGGTACCGGATTTTTTATCGCTTTTTTTCGTGGTTCCGGTCTTTTTCGCTGATGATGATGTCGTGGTTGATCCGGGAAACAGACTTTTCATTGCAGATTCATCTTTTTTAACCTCTTTTTTTTCGGTCTCTTTGATGGTCTTATCGGATTCCTTTTTTTCCGATGGGGTTTCGGAAAATACTGAATTGAGCAATTCCGCAATCTCCCCGGCTTCTCCGTTTTTGACCGAATACACATGAATCTTGGGTTCTGCTTTATCGCCCGCAACATCGGCTTGCCGGATCACTTCTTCGACTTTGGAGAATATTCCGGGATTCGCACTAACTGCAAGCACGGTATTGAGACGACTGATCGCAATAAATTTTACCTGATCCTTATTGGCATCTCCTGTTCCGAAAACATCCGTACAAAGTTTTGCCATTTCTTCCGCATCCGAATGTTCCAACAGATAAAAGCGATATCCCGATTTTTCGAAAAAATTCACATCAAATGCCTGAATCAGCCGCAGAATTTTTCGGATATTGCTGTCTTTATCCGCGACTACCAGCGTATTGGGCTGTTTGTGAGAAACAACCGCACCTCCGCCGGACACAAACGGAGCTAAAAGTTTTGCCATTTCTTCGGATGAGATATAATTCAACGGAATAATCTGAATCACCATCCGCTCGCCGGAAGAGGATCTGTCTGATGTGCTGCCGATATGCGGCGACGCGGGCAATCTGGATGCGTCTTTGATACTGACGATATTATAAATATTTCCATCTTTAACTGCGGTCAGTCCGTTTGCTTCGAGAATCTGAAAAAATATCGAAAACAGGTCTTCTTTTTTCAGGCTTCCGGTCGTATGAACCGTAACTTTGCCGCGAACATTGGGATCAACCACGTAGTTGATATTTAGCACATCGGTAAATGCCCGAATCACCTCATAAATATCCGCATCATCAAAGTTGAAAGCCAATTCTCCGGCTTTGGGCATATCGGAAGACGGTCGCGGACTCGGTGCCTGCGGAGGCGCGGATGGTGGTTGAGTTGCCACCTCTCCTCCGATACCGCCAAAAGGAGGCATAGAATTGGCAGCCACTGCCGAAACGCAGAGTACGATAATAAACATAACGCTTGATACAATCAGACGCATAAATTATTTGATTCCTTTGAGAAGATTGAGAAAAGGATTCACCACATCACTTGCCGGTGGCGGTGTCGGCGGTTGAACCGGAGTCTTGGGTATCTCCATCTGTTTGGGTTTTTCTTTGGGTGCTTCGGATACTTTTTTATCCGATACCTGAGTGTCGGGCTTTTTTTCAGCAGGAAGAACAACAGGCGACTCTGCCGTTTTTTCTTCTTTCGGAATGGCTTTTGCCTGAGCATCTCCCAGTCCGGCAATCACAATCGGCTCCTGATCTTTTTTAAGCAATTCACGGCGTACAAGCTTTGCACGGTCGTAAAGCAGAATTTCCTGCTGATCCTCTTTCCCGCTCAGAACGATCCTGTCCTTCTGAACCGAGCTTACTTTCCGATCATCCAGAGCATCCCCCTCTTTTACCCACCGCTTCTTTGAATTGGCAGCAACTTCGCTGATCAGTGCGCGTTTATCCGTATCCGACAGCATCATCACTCCCCATAAATTGTATTTTGCAGCTGCTTTCTGAGGTGATGACGCGTCAGTCTCTTTTTTGCTCTGCTCCGCTCTTTCGGGAGAAAAGATCGTTTTTTCCGCGATGATCTGATACGAAGCCTGCGGCAAAACAGTTTTGGGCATGTATCTGACAACGGGCTGTGCCGAAGATGTCTGAGCGTTTTTCAGCCTCACGCTGCGCTTTTCAGGCGCAAACCATACCTCATAAACCTTGATGCCAAAGATCACGATCAGTACTGCCAGGATAATATTGATGAACCAAATTTTCGACTGCATGATGATTTTTCCGAATTTTTAGGTATTCTATTATTGTCAGTTTGTAAAGACTTGTCAATGGAATATCGTTTGCTACGATGAAATAACACTTCCGCAAGGGGAATCCCCCGTGATTGCCCTGTGAGCATGGCTAAGCCCGCTAGCTTACCCCTCGGACGGGTATTTAACAAGAGGCATTCAATCGAATACTTTGAATTCCTCCGCAGCCTTTTTGGCATCTGCCATGACCGATTCGAGATTGATTGTTTTAAGCTTCCGGTTTTCCATCACAATCCTGCCATTGATGATCGAATGCGCCACATCGCTGCCTCTTGCGGCATAGACCATAACCGACATGGGATGATACATGGGCATGAGATGAGGCTTTTTCGTATCAATTACAATCAGATCAGCCCGTTTGCCGACTTCGAGCGATCCGATAATCTTATCCAAACCCAATACTCTCGCGCCGCCGATGGTTGCCATTCGGAGCGTGGTCTGCGCATTCATTGCGGTCGGATCGAGCGTGCTGACTTTGTGCAGCTTCGCACAGGTGTTCATTTCCGAAATCATATCCAGATTGTTGTTGCTGGAACAGCCGTCAGTTCCCAAGCCCACGCAGATTCCCGCGTCAATCAGTTTCGGAATCGGCGCAATCCCCGAAGCCAGTTTCATATTGCTTTCGGGATTATGTGCCACTTTCACGTCATATTGCTTTAATAAATCAATATCTTCTTCTGTTAAAACCACACAATGACAGGCAATCAGATTCGGACCCAGAATACCCAAATCCGCCAGATGCGCCACCGGCGTTTTGCCGTATTTTGCCTGTATCTCTCCGACTTCGTGCTGCGTTTCGGACAGATGAATCACCAGAGGAACATCGTATTCTCTGGCGATCTTGGCAGCCGTGATGAGCAGTCTCGGTTCGCACAGATACGGTGAATGCGGCTCGACCGCGATGGTGATCAGAGGATCGTTTTTCCAATGCCGGATCAGTTCTCTGGTATAAGTGAAGCCCACAAGGATAGGTCCGTAATTGGGCGAGGGGAAATCGAACAGCACTTCGCCGACAACCGCCCTCATCCCAGCCTCTTTGGCAGCAATCGCCACCGCGCTTTCGAACAGATACATATCGCAGAAGCAGGTCGTGCCAGACAGAATCATTTCCGCACACGCGAGCAGGGTTCCGACATAGACTTTATCTCTGTCCAATCGGGCTTCTGCCGGAAAAATATGCTGATGCAGCCATTCCATGAGCGGCAGATCATCGGCAAGCCCCCGAAACAAAGTCATTGCCGCGTGGGTATGCGTATTCACCAATCCGGGCATGATGATCCCGCCGTTTGCATCCATCGTATAGCCGGCATTCCATTGCGAAATTTCGTTCATCGCTCCGACAGCCGCTATCGAATCTCCGACAATGGCAACATAGCCGCTTTCAATCTGGTGATTATCCGCATCCATTGTGAGAATAATGCCGTTTTTAACTATAATATCAGCATGATTTATCATCAATCTTCTCCGCAACGGTCTTCACGATCTTTTCGAGCTTGGGAGCAGCCGCAGTTGCCACCGCAATGATGTCTTCGAGTTTTGCCGGTTCGGGGCGGTCAGGATCATTGATGTTGGTAATGGTGGCAAGTCCCAGCACTTTCATGCCGCCGTGAACTGCCGCAATCACTTCCTGAACCGTTGAAAATCCGACTGCTTCCGCGCCGATCGTCTTCAAAAATTTTACTTCCGCAGGCGTTTCCAAAGACGGACCTTTCAAGCCGACATATACGCCTTTTTGCAGCAGAATACCATTTTCCTTTCCGGCAGTTTCGGCAAGCGCGATCAGATGCTTATCGTACGCATGGATCATATCGGGGAATCGGATTCCCCAGAGATCTTCATTTTCGCCGATCAGCGGGTTTTCTCCGGTCAGATTGATATGATCCCGGATAATCATAATATCGCCCGCATTGAATTTCGGATTCATGCCGCCTGATGCGTTGGAAATAATGAGATATTTTACGCCCAATTCCCCCATCACCCGGATCGGAAACGTTACTTCTTTCGGAGAATAGCCTTCGTATAAATGCAGTCTTCCTTGCATAATGACGGTTTCTTTGCCGCCCATGGTTCCGAACAAAAGCTTTCCGCTATGACTCTGCACGGTCGAGACCGGAAAATGAGGGATATCTTTATAATCGAATGCCGAAGACAGATCGAGCGATTTCGCGCTGTCTCCCAAGCCGGTTCCGGTCAGAAAACCGATCAGAGGGAGTTTCTGAACGCGCTGCTTCAGATATTCGGCAGTTTCAATCACGTTTCGGGTATAGATATTCATGGAGTACCTCTTAAAACATATTTCCTGATTCGCTTGATAAATACATAAAATTGTTATATCATAGAACAGAAAAATTTGTTATGATTTTTTATGATCGCTCATTTATGAAGCGGAGGAAAGTATGGCTGCAAAACAGAATTGCTGGGAAGCACTCAACTGCGACAAAAAAGAACAATGTCCCGCGTATCCCGATTTCGGCAAAACCTGTTTCAGTGTCGAAGGCACCCTGTGCAGAGGGGTAAAACAAGGCAAATATCTGGATAAAGTCAATGAATGCAGAGAAAAATGTCCTTTTTACAAGCAACTGTTTTCAAAATAACGGATCAGTCATGCCGCCGATAGTCTGCATTGTCGGACATTCCGATTCCGGCAAAACAACCTTAATTGAAAAACTCATTCCCGAACTTAAACGGCGGGGATACCGTATTGCTACGATCAAACACGCGTCTCACGGATTCGACATGGACAAACCGGGCAAAGATTCGTGGAGACACAGAACTGCCGGAGCAGACGCGGTCATGGTTGCATCTCCGGGAAAAATTGCCCTGATGCAGAATACGAATAGCGACAGTCTGGATGATATGCTGCCTTATTTCCGAAATACGGATATGGTGATTGCCGAAGGATACAAACATGACCGCAAACCCAAGATCGAGATATTCCGCAAAGGTACATCCGAACAGCCCTTGTTTCCGGAAAACTCCGATGTGATCGCTTTGGTAACAGACGCGAATATTCAGACCGAGTGTGAAATATTCGGTTTGGAAGACATTTCTGCAATTGCGGATTTTATTGAAACGCGTTTTTTAAGAACAAACAAGATGATTATCTGACGACCATACGCGGAGGAAACACATGAAACGCTCGAAAATTATAACTCTTCTCAATGCCGCAGAACCGATAGATACGGTTTTGCTCAAAGGCTGGATCAGAACCCGCCGGGATTCCAAAGGATTTTCCTTTATCGAACTCAATGACGGCTCCTGCCTTGCCAATATTCAGATTATTGCGGATCAGCATCTTGACAATTACGCGTCTGTGAAAAAAGCCAATACCGGATCAGCCTTGTCAGTTATCGGATCGCTGATAAGATCTCAGGGCGCGGGGCAGGCTTGGGAAATCAAAGCAAATCATATTGATATCATCAGTTTTGCGCCCGAAGAATATCCGTTGCAGAAAAAGCGGCACAGCGATGAATTTTTACGCACAATCGCACATCTGCGTCCCAGAACCAACAAATACGGCGCAATGTTTCGGATCCGCTCGGAATTGTCGTACGCGGTTCACCGATTTTTCAAGGAAAAAGGTTTTTATTGCCTTCATTCGCCGATTATTACCGGCTCCGATTGCGAAGGCGCGGGCGAGATGTTCAGAGTAACTGCTTTGAATCCCGACAATATCCCGAAAAAAGACGGCAGATGCGATTATTCTCAGGATTTTTTCGGCAAAGAAGCCAGCCTGACCGTATCCGGGCAGTTATCCGCAGAAATGTTTGCACTGGCATTGGGCGATGTCTATACGTTCGGTCCCACGTTCCGAGCGGAAAATTCCAACACCAGCCGCCATGCTGCCGAGTTCTGGATGATCGAGCCGGAAATGGCATTCTGCGATCTGAACGGCAATATGGACATTGCCGAGGAAATGATCAAATATCTGATTGAGTATGCCATGACGCATTGTCGTCAGGATATTGATCTGTTTGCCAAATTCGTGGATAAAGACTTAATGCCCCGATTGGAGATGACCCGTACATCGTCTTTTGTGCGGCTGCCGTATCGGGAAGCTGTGAATATATTGAAAAATAGCGGTAAGAAATTCGAATTCGAAATCGCATTCGGAAAAGACCTGCAATCCGAGCATGAACGGTATCTGACCGAAGAGCATTTCAAAAAGCCGGTCATTGTGTATGATTATCCGAAAAATATCAAAGCATTTTACATGCGGCTGAATGATGACGGCGAAACGGTTGCGGCAATGGATGTGCTGGTTCCGGGCATCGGCGAAATTATCGGCGGCTCTCAGCGTGAAGAACGAGAGGATGTTTTGCGAATCAGAATGGCGGAAATGGGACTCAGCGAAGAAAATTACTGGTGGTATCTGGATTCCCGCAGATTTGGAACCGTGCCGCACAGCGGGTTCGGCATGGGATTCGAGCGAATGCTGATGTTTATTAGCGGTGTTTCCAATATCCGGGACGTGATTCCCTTTCCCAGAACACCGGGCAATGTGGAATTTTAAACATAAATTTCAAGCGCCGCTACTTTGTTCTGCAAATCATCCGAAAAATCTTCCACCCACTGATATCTTTGATCCGGATTCGGAGCCATGGCTTTTGAAATCACAGGTCTGACAGATACCGGAACCTCTTCTTCGGATTCGGATGGTGTTTTTCCGGTCAGCATGAGATACAGCAATACTCCCAGCGTATAAATATCGCTACGGGGATCTCCCCTTTTGCCTTCCGACTGCTCCGGCGCCATGTATCGTTTATCTCCCTGCGGACACAATTCGGTTTCCGAAAGCGGATCACCGAAATCAGCCCAAAATGCAAGCCCCAGATCAATCAGCCTGATATCACGCTCTTTGCTAATCACCATGCTTTCGGGTCTCAGATTGTGATGAACAACGCCCTGATGATGAAGATAGGAGAGCAAATCGCATAATTGCTGAAAATACGGCAGGATATCCATTTTAGTGAACCGCGATTTCCGATAAATATACTCTGCAAAACTTTCCGCTTCAGGCGCTTCCATAATCAATACATCCCCCAAATTATCTTTCAGTTTCAGCAGATTCGGATGCTTCATCTGTTCGAATAATTTTCTTTCAGTACGGATACTTGCCGCATAAATCGGATTTGTCAGCGCATTATCGAACGGAATTTTGATCCATACGGGTTCCTGGGTCTGCGTATTTTTTCCCTGATACAGCCATGACATGGAACAGGCCATCAGAGGCTTTTCCACCAGATATTTGCCGACAAAATTCGGCTCAAGCCCCGATCCTTTGCGGGCAACTCTCACATAGCGGTTCAGATGTCCGAAAGAGGCTTTCAGATACATCATTTCATCTTTGGCAAGCCGCGTATTGATACCTTCATCATCTGCTCTTGCCAACTCAGCAATAATATCGCTCAAGCCGGATGCAACCAGCTTTTTGAACAGCAGATTGAGCAGAATGACGATGGGGATGCTTAAAAGCAAAGTTATTACCAGCACCCATCGGACATCGAAATAATGAAGCACCCACACTGCCAGATCGGATGTCAGGACTATTGCAACTGAACCGATCAGAAATTTGGTTTTTAATTTCATTGCCCCAGCACTCTCCGAACTGCTGCGGCAATTTCGCTTCTCAGCACGGGCTTCATAATAAACTCACGGATACCGATATCTTTGGCTTTTTCTTTGGTAATCAGTTCGCTGAAGCCAGTACACAGGATAATCGGAATATCGGGACGAATCTGAAGGATTTTTTTGGATAGCTCTATGCCGGTCATGTTGGGCATGGTAACATCCGTAATCACCAAATCAAACATATCCGGCTGATTGCGAAATAATTCCAAAGCTTCCACACTGCTGGTGCGGGCTTTGACTTTATACCCCAATTGTTCGAGCATCTGCTGAACCATCGCGGATACCTGCATTTCATCATCCACGAGTAAAATCCGTTCATTTCCGCCAGATACGATGGGTTCGGATACAGGCGCTGATTCGTGAAATATCTCGGAAACCACAGGAAAATAGATATGAAAACTGGTTCCGCTTCCCGGCTCGCTATAGACCCGGATATAGCCGCCGCAGCTTCTGACAATTCCGTGAACCACCGAAAGTCCGAGCCCTGTTCCTTTGCTTTTTTCTTTTGTCGTGAAATACGGCTCGAAAATCCGTTCTTTCACATCGGGAGTCATGCCGTGTCCCGTATCGCTGATCGTGAATTTCAGATATTTTCCGGGCTCCATGCCTGTATAAGACGATACTTCATTCCGCCCGAGCATGACTTCGCTTAAAGATATTTCAAGAGTTCCGCCATTCGGCATGGCATGATACGCATTGGTTCCCATATTCATCAGGATTTGATGAATCTGAGACGGATCTCCCAGAATCGGCGAGCACTTCGGATCAATATTGCTGTGTATCTGAATCGTCGCGGGTAAAGATGCTCTGAGTAGATGCGTTGCTTCTTTAATAATATATTGAATTTTAAAAGGTTTTTTCTCAAGCTCGGTCTGGCGGCTGAAAGCAAGTATTTGCTTGACCAAATCTTTTGCCCGATAAGATGCTTTCAACACCTCTTCCAGATATCCCCGGTTGCGGCTGTCAGTCGGCATTTCTCCGATCACAATCTCGGTAAAGCCGATGATCGGAAACAAAATAGTGTTGAAATCATGCGCAATGCCTCCGGCAAGCGTACCGATAGACTCCATCTTTTGCGCCTGACGAAGTTGTGTCTGAAGTTTTTCTCTTTCCGCCTCTGCCTTTTTGCGCTCGCTAATATCGCGGGAAATGGTCATAATCACCGATTTTCCGGCATACTGAATCACTCGGCTGCTGCCTTCGACAAATACAGTTTCCCCGGATTTTGTGGTTCGCACCGCTTCGAAAACCGCGTGTCCGTTTTTTCCAAGTTCTGCAATTCTGTCATGGATCGAAGCATGATGTTCCGGCGGTGTAATGTCCCATATCGTCATGTTCAGAAGCTCTTCGCGGCTGTAACCGAGCTTTCTGCAGACAGCCTCGTTCACATCCAGAAACGGCTTTCCCGGTTCATAAATATATATGCCGTCATTGGCATTGTCGAATATTGCTCTGTATCGCTGTTCGGATTCTCTCAAAGCTGTTTCAGATTGTTTTTTGCGATAGGCATTGATAATGGAAAAATGCAGTATATCCAGAGCAACGGGTTTTTGAAAAAAATTGAACGCGCCCAATCTCAACGCATCGATGACGCTGTTCATATCTCCGTGTCCGGTAAGAATAATGGTCTGCAAATCGTTTTGTATCTCTTTTGCCTGTTTCATCAGTTCAATGCCGCTCATTCCCGGCATTCGGATATCGGTAAGCAGAACATCGGTTTCCTGTTGTTTCAGAACAGCCAATGCCTCTGCTCCCGAATAGGCGACGGATATGAGATGCTGACCTGATCTTTCCTCAAGCGAAGATTTGTATTTCTTGCACAATTCGATATCGTCATCCACAATCAGTATTCTGATTTTATCTCCGATCTGTTCATCCATTGTCTGTTCTCCGTACAGGATGCTGCTCAAGAAACCATTCCATGTCTTCGGAAGCCAGATTCAGTTTTTCAAGCTCGGTTTCAATCGTATTTTCATCAATATCGCCGATAGCTTCAAGGTGCATTTCCATATTGAACAAAAGATTGGCATAATCGTCTTTGAACAGATCATCGCAAGCCTGATAAAAGTGTTTCCGCACCGCATTGCGATAAGACGGTTTGGGTTTGGCAATAAAGCGGAAAAGCCGTTGCTGCCATACCCTGATCTCATGCTGCCAATATCTGAGATATTGCTGCGTATTCGGAATATTGCATGAAATTTCTGCCAAAGCGATATGAATGATCAGCATTTCCCATATACCTTTGAAATCAGGATATTCAGGCATATCTGTCAGACTCCACACTGCTTGCTGTTTGTTTATTTTTCCAAGCTCGAACTGAGAAATAATATTTTCTATCTGATGTTGACTCATTAAATTCATAGGGTTTTTCCTTATTTCAGCAAAATTTTAAAATCCGCCTGTTCAAAATGATGGTCGTTTGTAAATATTTCATTTATTCCCCGTTTGCCGGCAATAATCATGCTGAGGCAATCTACCAAACTCCAATCCTTATCTTTCATTTTTTTAAACATTACGATACCTTCTTTCATCAATCTCTGATCAACTGTAATCACTGTCCAATTCTCTGACTCATAAATCATATCAATCATGCGACCGGCAATCTGCTTATATTTCACAGCGCTGAAAGCATTCAGAAGTTCCAAGATAACCGCATTTGATGTAATGAAATGCTTTTTTAACTCATATTCATCAAACAGCTTCAGCGCAGATTCATGAAATCGGTCACGCCTGTTTCCGAGCGCAATCAGTGCGGAAGTATCAACAAATACGGAGATCATTCTCTTTTCGGACCTCCGTACAGATAATATTCGTGATTTATCGATAAATCATCTATTCCGGTATCAACAGCGTATTCATCAATATTATCAATAAACTCACGTAAAGGAGTTTTTTTATGGCGGATATTCGATTTGAGATACCGACTCACCCACTGTCTTGCCTGTCTTATCAACTCTGCTTTCAAATCTTCGGATAACTTCCCTATTATTTCAGCAGGAGCTTTTTCAACTTCGATATCCAGCTCGATATGTAATGTTTCCATATATTTTCCCTCCTATCATGCAACCGGAATGCTCACCCGGACTGTTGTTCCGACACCTTTTTCGCTTTCGATTCCGATATGTCCCTTGAATTCTCTGATAATCCCATGAGAAATAGACAATCCCAATCCCGTGCCTTCTCCCACATCTTTTGTGGTAAAAAACGGATCGAGACAGCGTTCCTTCTCATCCGCACTCATTCCGATACCGTTATCCGATACTTCCAAGACAACCGCATTTTTTGTTATATCATGTAATAATCGAATTTCAATCTTTTTCTGATAATCTTCTGATTCCTGCTCCTTGCGTTTATCCACTGCATAGCGCGCATTGGACAGAAGATTGACCACTACCTGCTCGAATCTCTGGATATCTGCTTTTACCTGAGGAAGATTACCTTCATAATGTTTTATCAGCGTTATCTCACGGTGTCTGAACTGCTGCGTGAAAAATATCAGACTGTTTTCCACAGCTTCTTTCAGACAGATATCTTCAAGACAGCTATGCTGGGTTCTGGCAAATCCCCGTACATGATTGATGATAGCAGATGCACGTTCGACAGAAGCGATAATCGAAGATATTTCTTCCGAATATTTCCGAGTCAGAGTTCCCGATTTCCTGAGCATAAGCTGCAAGGTCTCCGCACTGAGCCGGATAATAAACAGAGGCTGGCTTAACTCATGGGCAATGCCGGTTGCCATTTCTCCTAGGGAACTGAGTCTGCCTGCATGAGCCAATTGCACCTGCTGCTGCTTCAGTTCATCAGTACGCCTCCGAACTTCGCTTTCCAATTTTTCATTATACTTTCGAAGCATATATTCTGCCTGTTTTTGAACGGTCCTATCTTCAAATACGGCTACGATTTCTCCGCTCGGCAGCTTATACACAAAATTCTCATACCAGCCTTTCAATCGCTCATCGTCATACAGCGTTATCGGATGATGAATTGGCTCGCCGGTTTCCCATACCTTTCTGAACACCTCGATCAGACCGAATTTTTCCACACCGGGTCTGGCTTCAAAAATACTTCTACCGATAAGTTCTTCCCGTTTTTCATTATCCGATCTTTCCCCGGCTTTATTGAAATCCTTGAAAATAAAATCCTTACCATTATCTATAACATCATACACCGCAACGCCGCTGTTGATATTATCAAACAGTTCGCGGTATCGTGTTTCACTCTCTGTAAGGGCTTTCTCTGTCTTCTTACGTTCCGTAATATCTATGGCGATGCCGCCCAAAAAAATTTTGCCATTGAGCGTGCGGATAGGAAACTTGACGGTTTCGAAAACACGTTGATTTCCCTGAACATCTCTTATGCTTTCCTGAACAATGATTGCGCCTGTTGTCATCGCCCGGCGATCATCTTCTGTCATCTGTATGGCAACATCAGATTGAATCAGCTCGACAGTGGTTTTATTTACCCAATCTTCGAATCCGAAAAGTTGTTTCAGATAATCATTTATAAATAGCAGATGTCCCTGAGAATCTTTGATAAACGCACAGGCAGGCAGATTTTCCATAAATGCAGCAAAGCGCATTTCGCTTTCTTTGAGATTGTTTTCCGCTTTCCGTGCCGCACTTACATCCCTGAACACCATCACCACACCGATGATATTGTTTTTATCATCTCTGATCGGCGCGCCGCTGTCATCAATCGCATGTTCGATTCCGTCTTTCGAGATCAGTATCGTATGATTTGCCAAACCTACGATAATGCCTTCCCGAAGAACCTTGACAACCGGATTTTCAACGGGTTTTCGGGTTTTCTCATTGACAATATTGAAAATCTTTCCCAAAAATTTTCCGACAGCCTGCTCCTCTTTGTACCCGGTCAGATATTCGGCTGCCGGATTCATAAAAACGACAACCCCCTTGTCATCTGTCGCGATAACACCATCTCCGATGCTTCTGAGAGTGGTATTCAGCCATTTTCGATTATTTTCGATTTCCCTGAGAATTGGATCTGAGATTCGGATAAACAGCAAAGTTCCGAAAAGCACCACAAGAAGCATGATTATTCCAGTAAAACAGCCGGTTCTGATAAACGGCTTGCGGATTTCTGCAAGATCGATTTTGGCAGCAATTCCCAGATTCAGTTCTGCAACAGGTTCATGTGCTGCCAGAACAATTTCCCCGCGATAATCAGGACCGATCAGCGTTCCCGAACGTCCTGATACTGCGGCTCTGATCGGCGCTCCGAGGTGTGAATTCATCGGAATCGGTTTGGGCTTATCAAGATCATAATGACGATGACTCAGGAGAAAGACAATCTGATCTCCTTCTCGTTTGCCGAGCGTAAATTCTCCGGTATCTCCGAATCCTTTGTAATGACTGTGTGCATCGCTAAGCTGCTTCATCACGGCTTCCAAAGTATCTCCGTGATAATTTGCCGCATTGAACCGGGCAATTGCCTCGATCAGACGCGCCTGACTCTGTGCAATCTCGCTGAGTCTGGCTTTCTGCTGATCGAAAGATGTGTTGTACAGCATCGCCATTGTTACACCCGCAACGATCAGGCAGGATGATGCCATAATGACAATCAGCAGGGTGATTCTTTTTTTTTCCAACATCCAGCACCTCTTATCATAATTATAATGATATTCGGAAATATTTGGAAATGAAAAATTACCGGAGACTAAGCAGGATATTACGGATCACATTCGGATGGGGGGGCAGATCGGAACTAAGGTTGAACGGGGAGTATCTTTATGCGACTCCCCCCGTATCAATATATATAGAGACTTATTTGTCTTTGACTTCCTCGTAATCCGCGTCCACCACATCATCATCTGCTTTGGATTTTTGCGAACTTCCTGCCTGATCCGCACCGCCCTGATCTGCGGAGGCTTGCTGATACATGGCTTCTGCAAGTTTATGCGATGCCTGCATGAGTTCTTCGCTCAATTTTCTGATTTCGGCATCATTATCGCCTTCCATTGCTTTTTTGAGACGCTGAATCGCATCTTCCACCTTGACTTTGGTCGCACCGTCAACTTTCGCGCCCAGGTCCTTGATGGATTTTTCAGTCTGATAGACCAGAGCATCCGCATGATTTCGGGCTTCTACCAGATTCTTTTTCTTTTTGTCCTCTTCGGCATGAAGTTCCGCGTCTTTGACCAGACGATCAATCTCATCTTTGCTCAACCCGCTGGATGCCGTAATCTGAATGGAATGCTCTTTTCCGGTTGCCTTATCTTTGGCAGCCACTTTCACGATACCGTTGGCATCAATATCGAATGTAACCTCGATCTGAGGTACGCCTCTGGGCGCGGGCGGAATACCGACCAGTTCGAACTGACCGAGCAGCTTGTTGTCAGATGCCATTTCACGCTCACCCTGAAATACCCGGATCGAAACCGCAGGCTGATTATCCGCAGCCGTTGAAAATACCTGACTTTTCCGCGTGGGAATGGTGGTATTTTTCTCGATCAGCTTGGTCATCACACCGCCGAGCGTTTCAATACCCAAAGACAGCGGCGTAACATCCAACAACAGAACATCTTTGACCTCGCCTTTCAGCACACCGCCCTGAATTGCCGCACCAATAGCCACAACTTCATCCGGGTTCACGCCTTTGTGCGGCTCTTTTCCGAACAGCTTCCTCACCCGCTCCTGAACCGCAGGCATACGGGTCATACCGCCAACCAGAATCACTTCGTCAATCTGAGACGCGCTCAGTCCCGCATCTTTCATGGCGATCCGGCACGGAGCTTCGAGTTTGTCCAGCAGATCAGATACCAATGCTTCCAGTTTTGCCCGAGTCATACGGATATTCAGATGTTTGGGTCCGCTCGCGTCTGCCGTGATAAAGGGAAGATTGATTTCGGTTTCCATAGAGGTGGAAAGCTCCATCTTCGCCTTTTCCGCAGCTTCTTTGAGCCGCTGCAACGCCATCTTGTCGCCTCTGAGATCGATGCCCTGATCTTTTCTGAATTCGTCCGCCAAATAATTGATGACTCTCAGATCGAAATCTTCACCGCCCAGATGGGTATCGCCGTTGGTGGATTTGACTTCGAATACGCCCTCGCCGATTTCGAGAATCGAAATATCGAAAGTACCTCCGCCAAGATCGAATACCGCAATTTTTTCTTCCTTTTTCTTATCCAGACCATACGCCAGAGAAGCTGCTGTGGGTTCGTTGATGATCCGAA
>CAZMDM010000296.1:0-1702 GCA_964564775.1 uncultured Desulfonema sp.
AGATATTCGATGTCAGCGTGATACAGAAAAATTTCGACAATGATCTGTCCCGATTCGGAGAATATGCAGATAGGGTTATCGGGAAAATTAGGGAAGAACTGACATATCTGCAATCAGCAATCGCATCGGGTTCTGAAATTCCCTTATATCGCATCGAAAGCTTTCAGAAAACAGCGTCAGGTATCGGCGCGCGCAGATTGTCAGATGAAATATTCCGCTTAAAACTTGCTGTGAGAAACGATGATATACAAAAGTGTCGGATATTGCTTGAAAATATTGAAGATGTGTTCACAGAACTGAAGCAGAACTTAAGTTCTTTCATCACATTTAACCTATAAACATCTGAATAAAACGGAAAATTGATAATGGAACTTACACAATTGGAATCTCTGCTAGCCCAGTATGAAAAAGCCCGGCCCGATCTGATGCGAAAAATCGAACCTCAGCTTCGCGAGCAGAGGAAAATACTGACCGAAACATTTCTGAACGCGTCGGATGCGGACGCGGAGCAGCTTTACAAAGGTTATGCTGGCAAAGCTTTTCACCTGATCAGTAGGGCAGGCTTATATAATATGCCGAGAACTGCGGATGAAGATCAGCTCTTAAGCCGGGTATTTCAGAAGTGGCAGATGCTCAAGGCTCCGTCATGCGGCATTTTGCTTGCCATTATGCTGATGTGTCCTCCGTATCAGCTTCCGGTACCGGCATTGTTTTCTCAGCTTCCGCCCTGGCTCAGAACGGCTTATGCCCGATATCTGCTGACACGCCCTGCGGTATTTCATCAGCCCGGAGAAGCGGATCGGTATGCGGATTTTTTAACTACGGTGATTACTCTGTTTCGCAATTCTCTGCTGTCGGCAGAGCCTTTTCCCGAAGCTTCCGAAATCGCGGATATTTTTATCAAAGAATCCGATTTTACTCAGATATATTTCAATGAGAAAAATCTGAGCAAGGTTTTTCGCTGTCGTGCGGAAATTGCCGAATCTCTGGCATTGGCTCAGAAGTTGCCGCTATCTCATATCTTTCCGATATCTCGCCCGGAACAGAAGCCGAAAATCGGTATTCTTGCTTTCGCGCTCGACGCTCAGGCGGAAACATTGCTGCTGCTTTCCTATCTGGATCATCTGTCCAAAGAATATTGCGCTGTTACGATCTATACGCTGAAAGAAACCGGGCATCGCTTGGAAGCGCATTGCAAAAGCTGCGCGGATCGCATGATATGCCTGTCCGACAGCGATGATGATCTTCGGAAAGCGCAGCAAATCAGAGAGGATGCGTTGGATATCATGCTGATCGGCAGCAATGTAACTGCTACTTTCGATTCCTTCACCCGGCTTGCCATGTTCCGGCTTGCCAAAATTCAGGTGATTGTCGAAAATTCGCCTCTGAGCAGCGGACTGACCCATTCGGATTATTACTTAAGCTCGGAATATGCCGATCCTGATCCGGCAGTTCAGGAATATTATAGTGAAAAATTGTATCGCGTTCCCGGAACAATGGGCTACTATGAGTATCACTAGGATATGAGCAGCAAAGCATCGGGCATGACCCGCATCGGAATGAATATTCCCGCGAATGCAACCGTGTATTGCTCCGGTGCAAAAATTTTCAAAATTCTGCCTGAAGTCTCTTTAGCATGGGCAAAGATTTTAAGCCGGGTTCCGAACAGTTATCTGGTGCTGACGCCTTTTCATCCGAATAT
>CAZMDM010000297.1:0-3333 GCA_964564775.1 uncultured Desulfonema sp.
GAATACGGACATTCCGGAGAGCGGTACCGGACCATACGGATAAAATTACTGCGTAAGGTGAGTTAGACGCATCCAGACAGGAAGGGATTAACCTGGTCAAAGCTAATCCGGGCAGTTATCAGTTATTCACTCAGACGCAGTTAGACACGGCAGTTTCAAGCGCAACAGCCTCAATGTACACCCAAACGCAGTTAGATCAGAAGATTGCGGATGCTGTGAAAACCGAACAACTGAAATGGGACGCAAACGGAGATGGCAAAATCGGACTTGAGGATATTATCCGCATGTTGCAGATACTTGCCGGACTGAGACAATGAAACATCGGCGATAACCGGTTAGGATTTCTTTGTGCTGGTAGTGGAAGTTCTAACCATCAGTTGCAGCGGAGCGCGAAACAGCCCGCGCCCGCTGAACTTGGTGTTATGCTAAAGGAGATAGATATGTTTGGGATTATCTGGATAATAATTGGATTAGTTTTTGGTACGTTTGTTTATTCACACAGACCACCAACTGAATTTATGGACGCAAGCGGTTGGTATTTTAAAGAACCCTTTTATTATACTTTTATGGCGATGAATATAATTTGTGTAATTGTTGGATTAGGATTACTAAAAAGTTCTCGTAAAAAAACTCACACAGCATCCTATTCCGATGATATTAAAAAATGCCCAAAATGTGCGGAATTAATCAAGCTGGAAACTAACGTTTGCAAACATTGTAATCATCAGTTCAGTGAAGAAGAAATAGAAAAAACAATGAAGGAACGCCGTTATGCAAGTGGCAAATTCTGCCATTTCTGCGGAAAAACCGACAGTTATCCCGATGCAAACGGAGATTTGTTCTGTCCTAATTGTAAGAAAATAATCAGTTAGATATAAGAGGTTGGTATAATGAAAACAGTTCATCGTTAGCTGACTGATGAAAGAAAGGAAAGTAGCAATGAATATGAACAGTGAAAAAATGAAAAAGTCAAAGTTGGTACCTGTGGGTATAATTCTGATACTGGCAGGTTTGTTTTTACCGAGAACTATAGACAATATCGCACAAGCAATGGCGGACAGTGCGATAAGGTCTCTGTTATTCATTTCAACGGATTTGTTTCGGCTTTGCTTTTTTATCGGTCTTATATGCTCAATTATCGGTATATTGAGAAACAGAAAAATAAAGAAACTACCGGTCATACAGGAAAAAGAAGATTGAGATAGCTTCCGTGTTAAAATAAAAAGGGTTATCATGGACTTATGCACTTTTTAAATACAGAATTATTATGTCTTTGTCATTTGAAGATATTTATCCGCTGATAGAATCTGTGCCGGATTCCGAAAAAATTACGCTTGTCGGGGGACAGGCTTTGAATTTCTGGGCGGAGTTGTATTTTCAAAATAATCCGGAATTCCGCCGGATGTACGGACCTTTCACTTCTTCGGACATTGATTTTCTCGGAAACAGAGATGCTGTTCTTGAATGTGCCGGAGCGTGGAACGGCAGAGTTGAACTGTCGGATATGTCTGACGCTTCTCCGAACAGCGGCATGATAATTATTCCCTTTAAAACGGGAGATAATCTTATTATTGATTTTCTTATCTCCGTGTATGGCATAAAGAACTCGGAACTCCTGAAAGAGCGTATGAAAATACGGTATAAGAATGCCCTGCTTTTTGTCATCAGCCCTTTTCACTGTCTGCGGAGCCGGGTTTCAAACATAATCGGTCTGAAGCGTGACAGCGTTTATTCGTTTGACCGTCTCATGCTTGCGATTGCGGTAATGAAAAGACGGATAACACATCTGCTTGATGCAGGACATAAACGTCAGGCATTGAAAGAGACGGAAGATGTTTTCCGTCTTGCATGTGATTCAATGCTCGGAATCCCCATTTTTGCCGATTACGGTACAGATGTGTTTGATGCGATACCGCAGGACTCACGGCTGGGCGAACTGTTCATGAAACGCAGATATCCCCAGATGAAAAAGATACTTGAAACTAAACGTAAAAAAATAGATACAGGGATGTACTAATGGATATTCGTAACAGTCAGAAATTTGATTTGCATAAACGTGTTCAGCAGAAGCAATTACATCGGAATCAGGATATTATTGATTTGATAAGTAAAAAATTTTCACGAAGTGAACTTCAACGCCGGAATTCAATGTTTTCAGGTATAGACTGGTCCGAGGTGGAAATCTTTGAACCAAGCGGTTATAACTGGCAACCTGAGCAATTAGTAAATTCAAGGGCATAACCCAGCGTTCAAGCGGACGGGCTATCGCCCGCCGCTTAACTTGCTGTTAGGTTGACCCTTCGGGCTGAGGAAAAGCATACGTCTGAGGAGAAAGTTGATGGAAAAGGTGATTGGGATCATCGGGGAACGATATGAAAACTTCGTACCCCATTCTAAGCTTGAGCAGTCGCTGGATTGGTTGAAAGAGGAGTACAACTTCAGCTATCGATGGATTGATACAGTTTCCGTTGAGAGGGACAAAGGGTCTATGAAAGATCTTTCCGGAATCTGGAGTGCTCCTGGAAGTCCCTTCAAGAGTCTGAATGGTGCCTTGTCTGCTATTCAATTCGCCCGCGAGAATGATATTCCGCATCTAGGTACTTGCGCGGGGTTTCAACATGCAATTATTGAGTTCGCGAGAAACACACTCAATATTCGCGAGGCCCAACACGAAGAATATGAGGCATCATCTGATGTTCTTTTCATTAGTAAGTTAGCTTGTTCCCTTTCAGGCGAATCCATGAACGTAATAATCGAACCCAATACGAGGACTTATAAAGCATACCAGAAGGCACAGAGCATCGAAGACTACTATTGCAGATTTGGCATCAATCCACAGTTTTTGGACAAACTGAATCATGAGGAAATCTTGATTTCAGGAACTGATCAAGACGGAGAAATAAGAATTATTGAGTACCCTAGACTCAGATATTTTATAGTGACACTCTTTGTACCGCAATCCCGATCAACAAGAGTAGAGGTACATCCGCTCATTAGGGAATTCGTTTCGGAAACCACAAAATGAACCTAACAAAGTTTTCAACCTGACTTATATGACTGTCACGGTTCTTGCCTGCGGCAACAACCGCGCCAATCATAACGCAGGTTAAAACAGCGTTAGGTTATCCGATCTGAGATTGAGATTGAAAATTTCAGGCTTTCAATGAGTGTGATATAAAAAACGAAATTATTACAGATATTTACTGTTGATTTTTTTGCGAAAATATGGTATATCTTAAATCAGGTTTGTAAACACTTCTTCAACTGAAACCCTAACCATCTGTTGCACCTGACAGAGCAGGTGAACCTGTTGTTAGGTTATCCGATCTGAGA
>CAZMDM010000298.1:0-1718 GCA_964564775.1 uncultured Desulfonema sp.
GAAGTGTTTACAAACCTGATTTAAGATATACCATATTTTCGCAAAAAAATCAACAGTAAATATCTGTAATGATTTCGTTTTTTACATCACACTCATTGAAAGCCTGAAATTTTCAATCTCAATCTCAGATCGGATAACCTAACAGCATGTTCAGCCGTTCTATCGGCTGCAACTGATGGTTAGGAGTTATCGAGATTCAGGGATACTACATTTTTAGCAACTTAACATTCTTATACGAGTCGGCATAACTAACATATGATACCCGTAATCAATCAGAATATCAGTTGTTTTATCACTGGCAAATTCTCTCAGTTCGATTTCTCTGTCTTCATCCTTCGGAGAGGTTACATTAATCCAAAGACTGTCTGCGTCTTCAGGGCTTTCTGTAATATCAATGAATTTAACTTCGGGAAATTTCTTTCCGAGTGTATTTAAAAGTTTATCTATCAGTTCTTCCTGCTTGAAATTTATTCTCATTTTTCCAATTCCTTTCCGATTGCCGAAATCATTTCCTTTGCCTTGACAAGCTGCTTGGATGCCAGATTTCTGCTGATACTTTCATGGGTATAGTCAGCCTGATTTCTGACACCCTGCATATCCATAAGATACGATTTCAATCCGGCGGGATAGACTTTCTGTCTTTTAATCAGTTTCTCGCTGAAATCTGCCTGAATCTGTTTATGGTCAGCCTTCGCCCGTTTTGCACCTATGTCTGCAAGGGCTGCTATGGCTGCCTGTAACGCCGCATAATATGCCCTGTTCGCACATGAATCATAAAATCCGTTGTCAAAACACATCTGAGCCGCATTCAGAACGGCTTTCGCTTTACTGAAAAACTCTGTTTTCATCCGCACCGGCTGTTCATGTCAGAAATCTCAACGCCTGCAATAGCCTGTTCCGGTATTTCAGGCGTCGGGAATGTTATCTGTTTATCCTCTTGCGATAATTGCCTCATTGAGGGCTTTTACAATTCGCAATATAAAGTCGTTGTCTTTGCTTGTCAAGGCTTCCGCTTCACCTGAAGCACTGCTGAGTACTACTGAATATTTAGGTTTGTTAAGAAAAAACCATGCGATGCCTGCCAAAAATATCAGGACAGAAATAATGATGTCTTTGCCCCTAGTGCCATACATAGTGCAAAGTCCAATAAGAGAAAGAATTACAGGACCTTTGATTGAAGGAGTGTGTTTGAGTGATTTGACTGAAGTAATCCCGCTCATTGCATAAGTTTGTGCAGGCACAATAAAACGTGCATTTGTTACTGTCACTCCGCCTTCGTCCAAAAAAGTCTTTTCTGCCATGCCTAACCTCCCTGACTTGATTGCATTCTTTAGACAATTGTGTTGGAATTCCGTAAATCATTTGGGGGGAATTATCGGATTTCCAAGCCAGTCGGTCTTGATTTTCTGGTTGCCAAGCCAATCGGTCTCAATTTTCGGATTCCCAAGCCCGTCTGTCTCAACTTTGTCATTTCCCAACCAGTCCTTTTCAGGTACCCAGTCGCCCGTCCAATCTTGATGGTAGGTCTTGCCATTCTGCCTGATCTCTTTGTCAGCCATTGTGTTTCATCTCCCTTCCTAACACCAAGTTCAGCGGCTACGTCCGCTGCAACTGATGGTTAGGGTTTCAGTTGAAGAAGTGTTTACAAACCTGATTTAAGATATACCATATTTTCGCAAAAAAATCAACAGTAAATATCTGTAATGATTTCGTTTTTT
>CAZMDM010000299.1:0-14371 GCA_964564775.1 uncultured Desulfonema sp.
TTCTTGCCCTGCTAAACTCCGAAAAGCCCATCGCGGAGAACATCTGGCCCCATCGCGATCATTTTTCTCGGCGAGCGTAGTGACTCCTTGCGATCCCAAAACAGGCTTTTATCCAGAGGCCCATGGCCACACTAAGCAAACAGACCGCGTAACACACCGGCTGCGGTCAGATGTGCCACCGACCCCGGCGAATGCCTCGGAATATGAATAGCCTCGATGATTTGGCCGCCGATTTCGATGATTTCCTTATCTCCGGAAAGTTTGCGATCAATATCGAATGGCTGAATCTTCGCGCCGTACCAAGCGGCAGCTGTTACTCGGTTATCCCCGGTTTCCAGATACGGTGCGTCCAGTTCATGTGCGATAATCTGACAATTCAGACGTTTTCGGAGTTCCTTCGCTCCGCCGCTGTGATCGAAATGACAATGCGTGAGCAGCAGATAGCGAATCTGCTCCGGTTCGATGCCGCAGGCACGGATATTTGCGAATAATCGCTCGATGCTTTGCCCACAGCCTGCGTCCACCAAAGCCACCTCATTTTCCGAGCAAATCAGATATATTGCCGCATCTTCGGGCGCGGTCAGATCGCTTCCGCCGACTTGAAAAATCGTATTCGTAATTGCTTTCATGTCATTTTTCATATCAGAAATTCGGATTTCGGACAAGATACACTTTTCAGTCTTGCGGGGATACGGAAAAAATGTTATCAGAGTAAAATTCGGATTTTTCAATGAGGAGGTTAAACCATATCCGCTTATGATGCAAACCCTGAAAATTCATATTTTCAAACCCGGGAAAAACGAGCCTGAGACCAAAATATCGTTTCCGATTTCCGCGCTTCATGTGTCTGAAAAACTTCTGCCCAGCCGGGTAAGAACTTCTTTGTCAAAGGAAGGTATCGATCTGAGCGAACTGAGCGGCTTGTTTGCCAAACAGGGACCCAAAGGCACGCTGATCGAAATCGAAAATGCCAATGAAAAAATGATTATTATGGCGGAATAGCGTGAAAATCGGGCATTGCACACACCCGCGAAGAGATATTGTCGGAGAACTCCGATGGATCGGCGAACACGGATTCGAATTCGCGGATCTGTTTTTGGAACACGAAGTAGATGCTGACCGTATTGATGTCGGCAGCATCTCAGAAGCCCTGAAGGACTATCGGCTCGATGCGGTGGGGCATACGGCATGGTATCTGCCTATCGGCTCGGATATGCGCGATTTGAGACAGGCTGCTGTCGAGATTCTGAAAAAATATGTGCTGATCTGCGCCAAGCTCGCTTGCAGACTGATGACGGTTCATGCGAATTGGCCCTCGCCGTTGTTCAATGCGGAAGAGGGCATCGTGTTTCAGACCGAATCGTTTCAGCAGTTATGTCCTTTTGCAAAAGATCATGGCGTTACCATTATTTACGAACCGATCACCACGCCCAAAGATTCGGAAAAAAATATCCGCAAAATTCTGGATTTGAATCCGCTCTTGGGATTTCATGCAGATATCGGTCATCTGAATCTGTACGGGAAAAATCCGTCGGATTGTCTGGCAGCCTTCAAAGACCGGCTGATGCACATTCATCTCCACGACAATGACGGGCAAAGAGACCTTCATCTGCCGATGGGAACCGGCATGATTGATTGGGATATGCTGATCAAAACCCTGAAAAGCATTTATGACGGTACGATCACTCTGGAAATTTTTTCGAGAGATAAAGACTATGTATTGCTGTCTCAGAGAAAATTGAGAGAAAGATGGGAAAACGCGTGATTATCGCCCGATTTCATAATTTGCCGCAGTTCTGACAGATGTCAGATCGGCTGATTCGATCAGATACCGTAAAAACGATTCACTGCCGTAATCCGGTGTTTTCGCTCCTGCGGCATGAACCACTTTCTCATAATGATACGTTGCGCCAATGTCATCCGCGCCGAACTTTAGCATCACCTGTGCCATTTTTTCTCCCAGATACATCCACAAAGCCTTGATATGCGGCACATTATGCAGAAATATGCGGCTGGTCGCATACAATCGGATGTCATCATAGCCAGTCGTGGATTTGCGTTTTGCCTTAATCTGCGTATTACTATCATGATAAGGCAGAGGTACAAAAGTTTTAAATCCACCAGTCTCATCCTGAAGATTGCGGATCTGAGCCAGATGATCTGCAATATGCTCTGGCGTTTCGATGTGATTGTAGAGAATCGTGGCATTGGTTTTCAAGCCCATCGAATGAGCAATCCGCATGACTTCGAGCCATCGCTTGCCGGAGATTTTCTTCGGAGCAATGACATTTCGGGTTTCCGGCGCAAAAATTTCCGCACCGCCGCCGGGCAAAGCGCCGAGTCCCGCGGCAATCAGACGGTGAAATACCTCTTCCATGCTGATATTGTTCAGTTTTGCAAAATAGTCGTATTCCGCAGCCGTGAATGCCACAATAAAGATATCGGGCTTGATACTTTTGATAAGCTTCAGCATCTGCTCGAAATAATTCAGTTTCAGCTTGGGATTCAGCCCACCGACAATATGCACCTCGTCAATGCCGAATGACACGGCTTCACGGACTTTGGTTTCGATTTCTTCCAGAGACAGCGTGTATGCCTTAGGATCGCCTTCATCGCAGGAAAACGCGCATAAGGGACAGCGAAGCTCGCAGACATTGGTGTAATTGAGATTCATGTTCACGCCATAAAATGCCTTGTCTCCATGCAATTGAGTTCTAAGATAATTCGCAATATATCCCAATTCCAAAATCCGATCCGTCCGAAGCATATAAACCGCATCTTCTTCGCTGACCGCAATGCCCTGAACCACTTTATCCGCAATACAGCGGAGTTTTTTGTCTTCGATGGTTTCCAAAATCATAGTCATTTACCTGCGATTTTCTCCTTGCACAATTGCTGTCAGTTCATCCACAAAAGTTTCAGCCGCTCTGCCTGAAACTTCATTTCTTCGATTTTGTGTTGCTTACAAAAAAGCTGTATCTTTGTCAAGTTATAAGTTTTTGGTAATATAACGAATATAAATTCAGCAGATCAGCTCGGCAACCCTCTTTTGCAATTCACAAAACCGGGATGACCTGCTATAATGGATAGCTATGACATCGGATGAGAACAAACATCGGGGCGTGCTGTATGTGGTTGCAACGCCTATCGGCAACATGGAAGACATAACGCTCAGAGCGATTCGGATTCTGAGCGAAGTTGATCTGGTCGCGGCAGAAGATACCCGTCATACTGCCCGATTATTGTCATATCACAAGATCAGTGCAAAACTCATTTCCTGCCATGAATACAATGAACGGGACAAGGCAGATATGCTGATCGGAAAAATGATATCGGGCATGTCGCTTGCGCTCGTTTCGGACGCTGGAACGCCCTCTGTATCGGATCCGGGCTATGTGATCGTAAAAAAGGCAATTGAAAACAGCATTTCTGTTGTACCGATTCCGGGAGTCTCCGCAGCAATCACGGCTCTGAGTGTTTCCGGTCTTCCCACAGACAGCTTTGTATTTGTCGGCTTTGCTCCGAAGCAGAGCGGAAAGCGGCGCAGATTTCTGGAATCGCTTATCAGAGAAGAAAGAACGGTGATATTTTACGAATCTCCCCAGCGCATCATTGATCTGATGGAAGAGATTGCGGAAATTCTCGGCAACCGCTATGCAGTACTTGCGCGGGAAATCACCAAATCTTATGAAGAATTTCTCAGAGGCAGTGTATCGGAGATTCTCGATGTTTTGAAACACCGCACTTCGGTCAAGGGAGAATGTACACTAATGCTCAAGGGCTGTGAAAAAGCTGCTCAAACAGATAGTTCCGATCTGAGTGGGGAAATTGCTTATGCCCTAATGTCCGGGAAATCGGTTTCGGAAATTTCCAAAATACTTGCCAGTCAGTACGGCATTTCCCGGAAAAAGGTCTATGAACAGGCTCTGAATATCAGGGAGAAAGAGGGGATCGGAGATTTGACCGCTACTATACAACACCTCCGATAAATTTTTCAAAGAGGTATCTTCGTAATTCGGATCACTCGCTATCTCGAATATTTATCGAGATTTAGCAATTCTCTCCCTGCGCTGAAGGTCTCTGAGTTGCCGATATCCGATGCGTTTGACATTCTGATTTTTCAAAAGGTCCCGGATTTCGGCATCTTTGGTAAAAAGCTCATATTCGGCGGCTCTGGCTCTCCAGTTGCTCAGATTCTGATCTCCGGTAATTGCCTGCATTTCATCACTTGCCAATGCAGGATGAATCAGAATTTCGGTAACACCGGGCTGAATGGATGTAATAATCTGTTTCCAAGAATCTTTGAGCAGAGAATTGGCATTGAACATCAGAAAATCAGGACATAAAATGCCGTCTTTTGCCAATTGACTACGCAGATGCCCCAGACCGTTGGATTCCAGAAAACGTTGAGACGGCATTCTGATCGGAAGATCGAATTCTTTGGCAAGTTTGATATACACCGCATAATATTTGGCATTGAGATGCAGGGTTCCCATGTGGGAATCCAGATGAGTGATATCTATTCCGGCAGTATGCGCGGTCAGAATCTGCTCACGGGCTTCAATTTCTGCTTCTTCGGGCGTAGTATGTTGAAGAAATTGATCTGTCGAAGACCAGAAATATCCTGCCGGATCCGTCAGTCCACGAATATCACTGTGATCATCTGACAGAGGACTCCAGCGATATCCTTCCCATTCGCTGGTTAAGGTAATGTGAATCCCGAAATCCGTTGCCGGATGAGCTTTGGCATATTTTGCTATCTGAGGAAACCATGCACACGGAACCATAAGGCTTGCAGCTGTAACAAGTCCGTGTTCCATCGAGTCTATGACAGCCTTGTTGGTGGAAAAACTCAGACCCGCATCGTCTGCGTTGATAATCAATATCTTATCACCTGCAGAAAATCCCAGTCGCTCAGCAAGAGTTCGCGTATTTTCCGCGTTCGCAGGTAAAGCAGCTATGATCATAAATAAGACAACCTTCAGCAATGTCAGAAATTTCAATTTTCCGCTCCTTCTTACCGAGTGATACCGCGCGAGGAGTTTTGAAGAAAGCTTATAAAATTGACTACTTCGGGAATCTGAGGGACTTCGGCTTTGACACGTTCGATGGCTTCATGCAGAGTGATTCCGATACGGAATACAATGCGATAGGCTTTTTTGAGAGCGGAAACTGTTTCCTGAGAAAAGCCCCGTCTCTCCAAACCCACTTTGTTCAAGCCGTGAAGCGTTGCCCGATTTCCCGCAGCCATCACATAAGGGGGAATATCTTTGACCACTGCGGATGTGCCGCCGATATAGGCATAATCGCCGATTTTGACAAACTGATGAATCGCAACCAGACCGCCGATAATTACATAATCGCCAATGGTAATGTGTCCTGCCAGCGTTGCCGCATTGGCAAGGATCACTTCTTTTCCGGTCTTGCAGTCATGGGCAATATGAGAATATGCCATGATGAAATTTTTTTCGCCGACTTCGGTGATTCCTCCGCCAAATCCGGTGCCGCGATTGATCGTAACAAATTCGCGAATCACTGATCCTGCGCCGATCTTCACATGCGTTTCCTCACCTGCGAATTTCAATGCCTGCGGCAGTCCGCCGATAGAGGCAAACTGAAATATCTGGCATTTTTCTCCGATAGTTACATACGGATCAATTACCGTATGGGGACCGATGGTTGTTCCAGCACCGATGCGGACATTTTCACGGATTACCGAGTATGCACCGACTTCGACCGTCGAATCCAATTCTGCACGGGAGTCTATGATTGCTGTAGGATGTATCATAATCTTCTTTATTCTCCGATCATTGCCATCAATTCTGCTTCTGCCACACAATTGCCATCCACCGTCGCGATACCGGATATCTTCGAGACATTGCCGCGATGCTTCAACATTCTGACTTCGAAAATGATCTGATCGCCCGGCACAACGGGTTTTCGGAATTTCACCTTGTCCATGCTCATAAAGTACACAGACTCTACTTGTTTTTCAGACGGTGGTATAGATTCCATGACCAATATCCCGCCGGTCTGCGCCATTGCCTCGATAATCAGCACCCCCGGCATAATCGGCTTGCCCGGAAAATGCCCCTGAAAAAACTGCTCGTTCATGGTAACATTTTTCAACGCAACGATTTTTTCTTTGGGAACAAGTTCCAAAACCCTGTCCACCAGAATAAACGGATAGCGATGCGGCAGAAGCTGCAAAATTTTTTCAATCGAATGTGTGGTTTCCATAACCTCATCAAACTCCGTAAAACTCAGATGAATATTTCGCTTATGTCGGAAACCCGACAAAGCACCTTGGTTCAATTGCCTTTTTTCTCCAATTCCTCGATGCGCTTTTGCAGATCGCTCAGTTGCTTTTTCATTTCCGGCAGTCTCGGAATGATGGTCTGTACTCTGAGCCATTGCTTATGCGGGATTTCAGGAGAGCCGGAGACAATTTCTCCGTCTGAAATTGATTTGGCAATGCCTGCCTGGGGACCGACAATCACGTTGTTGCCAATCTGAAGATGTCCGGATACGCCTGCCTGACCTGCTAAAATCGCATGTTTTCCGATGCTCGTGCTGCCGGAAATCCCGACCTGAGCCACCAGCAGCGTGTTTTCTCCGACAACGACATTATGTGCAATATGCACCAGATTATCGGTTTTGACACCTTGCTGAATCCATGTTTTGCCGAAAGTCGCCCGATCAATGGTATTGTTTGCGCCGATTTCCACGTCATCGTCAATCTGAACCATGCCGCGATGCGGAATTTTGCAGTATTTTTCCCCGTCCGGCGCAAATCCGAAGCCGTCACTGCCGATCACGGTTCCGGCATGAATAATGACCCGCGAGCCGATGATGCAGTGATCATATATGCTTACATTCGGATAAATCGTTACATCATGACCGATACTTACATGATCACCGATTACTACGCCGGGATAGATCGTTACCCGATCTCCGATACGGACATCACTGCCGATGACCGCAAAATGGGAAATAATAACATCTGCGCCGTAAACAAAGTTTCTGCCGATTCGGGCATCCGGGCTGATGCCGGGATTTTCCATATACGCCGATGCTTTCGGTGCGGGATGAAGCAGTTCCAATATCCGAATAAATGCCACCTGCGGATTTTTCACGCAGACCAAATTTTTAGAAGGCTCTTCGGTTCCTGAAGGTACAATTACGGCTCCGGCAGAACTGTCTGTCAGTTTTTTCACATATTTTCCCGTGGCAAAGGATATCTGATCGGGTCCCGCAGCCTCAAATGGTGCCGCACCGACAATCACTTTGCCGGAATCGCCTTTGACTTCGCCCTGAAGATATTCCGCGATGTTTTCAAGTGTCAGGTTCATATTTTCTGCCTGTTCAATGCAATTATTTTTCATCAAAAACAAACTTTTCCGTATTCAGCTTTTTTGATCATGCCCGACTTTCATAGTCATTTCAATCATCATAAGGTGAATCAAAAACGCTTTCTACGGACAGACGGATATCCGAAACAGTATCAATAATATCACCTGCATAAAATATCTGTGATGTTTCCATATCCGAATATACGGCAACCGAACGGACAACCGGAACAACGAGCCAGCAGGATTTTATGCCTGCTCCGAAATAAATCCTGAATTTATCCAATACTTCCTGCGACCCTTGGCTCGGAGACAATATTTCGACAACCATCAGCGGCATTTCGGTCATTCGGATGATATCGCCGGCACCGAAATTAACCTTCCTTCTGGGATACACCGAAATATCGGGAATATGATCTTGCTCCTCTATTTGTAAGGTCAGTTCGGAAAAAACCGAATATTTCTTCAGATTATTGAACGCGGTAATCAGATTCCCTGCAATATATGCGTGATGATATGACGGACTCATCAACACCTCTCTCATTGTCGTCAGAATTATTTTTTACCGCTTCCGGCATTATTTCCGATCGCGTTGACAATCGGCAGCCCGCTTTGTCCGACCGGGATATAAATAAACGTGGTATTCGGAGAGCCTGCCAGTCTTTCCTGTGCCTGAATAGCTTCATGCTGTAAATAATTCTGGGTCAGACTGGAATCAATGATTTTCCGAGCTTCGGCAATTCCTTTGGCTTCCTGTATGCGTATCTCGGCTTCTTTTTTAGCAATTTCAATCATCTTATCTTTTCTCATCAATTCCTGATCTGCTTTCAGCTTTTCCTCGATGGCTTTGGCAACCGATTCCGGCGGCAGTATGATCTTTGGTTACAGCTCTCATATCAATATTGATTACAAACAATCGCCAGCTTAAGCCGGCTGATGTCTGTCCGATCTGAGTGTCGTAAAATTCCTTCTTTCCGAAAATATAGGGTTTTCTATATAAATATCCTTCATAACCTGCGGGCGTCATCGGATTTTCAAATCCGCAGCCGGATAGCAACAAAATCACCATAATACATACTGTACCGAAAATATTGCTCCTTTTTCTCATGATATTTTCCTTTTTACTCACAAGAGATTCAGCCTTTTGTATTTCAACTCGAATTCGTAAGTTTTGTACATTCTGACAGAAGGATATTGATCTCTGATATACGTTTCGACATCGGGCGAGAACTGATATCCCACGACGAAAAGAAAAATTTCATCATTGATAACTTCTTTCAAACGCGTTGCCTTTTGAATAAATTGATCAATTTCTGTTTCAGAAGGATACCCCTTAAATTCTCCGATAATAAAACTCTTTCTGTCAGATATAGTTCCTTCTGCACAAATTCTGATCTCATCATAACTGCCATCATTATAGATAACATATTTTCTTTCCACACAATTAACATCAATCCCAAACTCTCTTCTTCCGAAATCATACATATACGGCATAATCCCGTCTTCAATTCCGTATGCTATATCGTTCAAAATATCAGAACTCTGTTCCGGATCAGGGGCGAGCCTGTCCAATTTTTTTAAAAAAGTACCGCTGATATTCATCCCGCTTCTCCTATACGATAGGCGGCTTATCATCAAAACCGCCCATCATCGGAAAACTTAAGCTGTTTATTTGGATTTGGCGTTATACATCTGAATCAGTTTGTCGGTAATATCAACCGATTCCGGTGCATACAATACTGCCGTCTTTTCAATAATCATCGTATATCCTTCTTTTTTTCCGATATCTTCGACAATCTCGAAAACTTCTTTCTGAATCTGCTTGATCAGTTTTCCCTCGAAAGTTTTGAACTCATCCGCATATTTTTTCTGAAGCGCCTGAGCATCACCGATTTTGATTCGGATATCGCGCTGTTTTTCATCACGGGCTTCCTTACTCATAACCGGAGATTCCTTTTCGAATTTTTTACGCAGATCTTCGATTTCATCTCCCCTGGTTTTCAGGTCATCTTCCATTTTTTTGCCTTCTTTGGTAATCTGCTCTTTGGCAGCTTTACCGGCATTGGAAGTTGCCAATACTTTCTGAAAATCAACCACGCCGATTTTACCCTCTGCCGCATACGCGGAAAATGCCATCATCAGACACATCATTACAGACACAAGGGTTGTTCTTGTCAAATTCATTCGTTACTCCTTACTGTTGGTTATGTTGTTCTGGTTCCCGAATCGGGATTTCAGAACATTTTAGATTAGCACATTTTGAAAATCATGTGAATCAGTTTGTTTTTTTCCGTCCGGACATAAGAAATACGGTGAAATCAGAGTACTTCGCTACTGCTCCCACAAGCTGTTAAGGTTGATTTCGATCTCCTGAAAAGGTTCCGCGCGGGCTTTATCGTCTTCGCTATATACCGACATCAGTCGCCAGCCTCCGTCATCGAGTCTGCTGAAAATTTCCAGAGTCTTTTCCGAAGGGTCAAGCAGCCAAAGATGCCGAACTCCGAACCGTGCATAAATCGGCATTTTCTTTTTTCTGTCAATACGGGCGGTTCCGGGAGAAAGCACCTCGCATATCCAGTCCGGTACAACAGATATCCAGTTTGTTTCGGGTATTTTTCCGAATCTTTCTTTTTTCCAACCCGCAATATCCGGGACAAATGTATCACTGCCCAACTGAATTTCCGGCTCGTAAAGGATCACCCACCCCCCGGGACCGCCCTCTCCGAGATGAAACGGATTGCTGATACGGCTGCTCAGAACCGACGCGGATATGATATGCCTCGGAGACGGTCTCGGCATTGTGATGAGTTCTCCGCCGATGATCTGCCCGATCATGTTATCAGGAATTTTGTAAAGGTCTTCATAGACGGCTACCTTTTGGCATTCTGCTGACATTTTACGCCTCCTTGTCTAATAGCCTATGAATTTATTCATGGAACAAAAAACATCTTTCAATCCTTAGATCCTGATTCAAACTCTATGCCGCCATAAGATGCTTTCCGCTGGGTATCACCGGAATCGAAGAGGTTTTTTCCGCCTTTTCAGATATTCAACGCATTCAGATACGCATTCAGAACGCTCCGCCCATGGTAAATTCCCATTTTCCGCTTTTGCTTTCTCCGTCTTTGGGATCGAGAATGTAGCCACACTCGATTCGGATCGGTCCCATCGGAGAATACCATCTGAATCCGTAGCCCGCGCTCTGTCTCAGATCGCTGAGCGTTACGTTGTCATATCCGTCATAGACATTGCCGGTATCGTAGAACAGAACGCCGACAACACCTGCTTCTTTGATCAGCGGAATCAGATATTCCACATTGAACTGAACAAATGCGGTTCCGCCGATTTTATCACCGTTTTTATCCGGAATGCTGATATCCTGCCAACTGAAGCCTCTGATAGAATTCATGCCGCCCAGATAAAAGCGTTCATAATCCGGGAGTTTTTTGTCAGGATCCTCTTTCACATATCCGCCCCGTGCATGGAGAAAGCCCGTAGTTCCCCAAAACAGAGGAACATACTGACCCGCTTCGGCAATATACTTGACAAATCCGATATCTCCGCCGATACCTGCATACTGAACACTGATACTGTGATCCCCGCCTTCGGTGGGGTTGAACATTCGGTCTCTGGAGTCATAGTTCAGTCTGGTCGTAACGCTGCTGGTAATATATCTGCCTTCCATATCCTTGACCAGACTCGATGCTTCTTCGGTAACATTTTCAACATCCGATATATCATAGCCATAGGACACATACAGCCGCGTATAGTCGAACACCGGGTAGCCGAATCGGATTGCACCGCCTTTGCTGTATCGGTCATAAGTGTTATAGCTGACCTTCCAGTTATACACATCGAATCCTGCGGACAAGGGCATGTCGAACAGATATGGCTCGGTAAAGCTTAAGGTGTAGCGGTTTGAAACACTGCCGATCTGCCCTTTGAGTTGAAGGATTTGTCCCCGACCGAACAGGTTTCTCTCAGACACGGACCCCATAATAAACGCTTTTTCAATACTGCTGTAACCGCCGCCAAAACTGAACTGTCCGGTGGGTTTTTCATCCACTTCGAACTTCAGAATCATCTTGTCATCACTGCTGCCTTTGGCAGTATCCACTTTGACATCTTTGAAATAATCCAGACGTTTGAGATTGCGGATGCCGCGCTTCACCTTGCTGCCGCTGTAAAGCTCATCTTCATACACATCCAATTCCCGGCGGATGACTTTGTCGCGGGTCGTGGTGTTGCCGCTGATGATGATCTTTTCGATATACATCTGCTTTTTCTTGGAAATCTGATAGTTGATATCCGCAGTCAGATTTTTTTCATCTTTGGTGATGACCGGATTGACCTCGGCATATCCGAAGCCTTCATCGGAATAGATATCGTTCAGCGTTAAAATATCGGATCGGATCACTTCCCGGTTGCAATAGGTTTCTTTGCCGATTTTGGTTTTTTCCAAAATTTTTTCAACTGGAATGATCAGATCACCGGACGCGGTAACTTTGCCCACTTTGTATCGGGGACCTTCCTCGATTTTGATGGTAATATCAATCCAATTGTCTTTGAATACCACCTCAGGTTCGCCCACTTTTGCCTGAATATGTCCTTTGGTGTGATAAAACGCATTCAATCTTTGTGCGTCCTGAGCCAGATCATCGCGGTTCAGTTCGCCCGAAGAGGTCAGCCACGACCAGAAGCCTTTTTCAGAGGTTTTGATCACTTTTTTCAGTTCTTTTGCGCTGAATGCCTGATTGCCAACAAAGGTGATCGTTCGGATTCTGATTTTTTCACCTTCATCAATCACAAACTCGACATCAGCCTGATTGTTGTCTAAATTTTTCACATCATAGGTAATTTTGACATTATGATGATTTTTTTCCTTGTACAGCGACTCGATGCGTCTGACATTGCTTTGAATCGTATATTGGTTTAAAATTGCTCCTGACTTGAGAGTGAGAGCCTCTTTGAGCTTGTCCTCCTCGATAATTCGGTTATTTCTGAAGCGGACATTGCGGATAGTTGCTTTTTCGACAACATTGAAGGTAATGATTTTTCCTTTGGGACTGTCTTCGGATTCGATCCGAATATCTTCAAAAAATCCCATGTTATATACCGCTTTGAGATCATCCGAAAGACTTCTGGCAAGATATACATCACCGGGCTTGGTTTTGATGACCCGCTCGATAGCATCTTTCTCGATGCGCTTGTTGCCGGAAATTTCCACTTTTGCAACTCTTTCCCGCTTGAAGATTTTCAGGCTGAACTCCCGGCTCAGTTTTCGGACAACTCCGGGCAGGGTTTCAATAGTTTCCCCTTCCGCATAAAACAATGTCGGCGTTTTTTCTCCAAGTGAAGACAGTATCTTGGCATCAATGCTGAATTTGTTTTCAAAGCGGGTCAGGCTTCCCCAGATCAGCACATCCGCACCAATCTGTTCGCCCATTTTCCGAATTTTTTCAATATCTTTTTTGGCTATTTCCCATGAAGCCGCACTTGGCTCGACAATGGCAGCCCCGTCTGATTTCAGATATTTTCGGATTGCATCGGCAATCTCTGTTTTCAAATACGCGCTGTCTGTCTGTTTGGCATAGACATCAAAAGGCATCACTGCCACCCGAACCGTATCTGCTGCCATAAGGTTTGCAGGAATCATCAGGATCATCATCACAATCGTCAGTTTTCCGAAATCACGTACCATTTTTTTACTCCGTTTCTGCCAATTTGCCGTCTTTGAGAGTTAGTCTGCGGGACATGTATGCCGCAAGTTCCATATTGTGTGTTACCACCACTGAAGTCATATCGAACTCTTTGTTGAGTTCGCCGAGTAGTTCATGCACCTGAGTGCTGTTTTTTTTATCCAGATTGCCGGTCGGCTCATCTGCCAAAAGCAGCTTGGGTTTCAGCACCAATGCCCGTGCAATTGCCACCCGTTGCTGTTCTCCGCCGGAAAGCTCCGTAACCCGATGGGAAAGACGATGTTTCAATCCCACGCGGATTAAAAATTGTTCAGCATAATACGCGGAGCGTTTCCGGTCAAGTCCCTTTATCAAGCCGGGCATCATGGCATTCTCAAGCGCGGTAAATTCCGGCAGCAGATGGTGAAACTGAAACACGAATCCGATGGTTTCATTGCGGAATTTTGCAAGCTCCTCATGTCCGAAACGAAATATTTCTCTGCCCTGAAACAGAATTTTGCCGGAATCCGGGCGATCCAATGTTCCCAGAATATGCAGCAGTGTGGATTTGCCGATGCCGGACGCACCGACCACCGCCACACTGTCCCCCGGATTCAGATCCATATCCAAATCTTTTAGGATTTCCAGTTTTCCGCCTTTGCTCTCAAAGCTTTTGCAAAGACTTCTGACGCTGACCAGTTGTTTATCATTCATAATTTTCTACTTCTCATACTCCTATTTAACTGCTGTAATATAGCAAACCTTCATCATCTGTGGAAACCTGCCCCCTATCCTCCTTCCCTGAGAGGGAACGGGGAGTATGTTCCTCCCTCTCCACTCCGGAGGAGGAGTTACCGGCATATTTCCACATATCTGAAAAGAAAGCTCTATTTCTCTGCATCTCAGCATTTCTGATTTTGAAATTCTGATAATTATGGCATAATTTTTGCTTATTATTTTGGATTCAAAAAATGGCATTATGTTACTATGATTCGATAGATAGAACAACAAAATTCAGGAGGAACTTATGAAGTCTCCATTGTTCGAAAAATTCGTCGGATATCTTCCTTAGGGTCTGTCAGGTGGAGAACGGCAGAGGAGAAACACGCATATTGAACCATTACTGCTTCGGGGTTGTTGAAATTCAATAGCTTAAGGACTTAATAATCTGTTATTTTCACAGAGTTGCTTCGGTTCGAAATTCATCACCAGCGCCTCAATCATCGCATTTCGGTTATCTTCTTTTGCGCCGACATGATAAAAATGCTCTTTCGTGAGAATATTGAACTTTGACCACAACGTATGGATAAAAGGATTTTTTCTGTACTGATTACTATGCCATGT
>CAZMDM010000300.1:0-6726 GCA_964564775.1 uncultured Desulfonema sp.
CCGATGGACCGTCCAGTGATTTCTGATCCTGAGACAATTGAATCAGATAACCCGAAACAAACCGCGCTGCCAGCCCCAAGTGTCTCAAAATCTGAACCAACAGCCATGCCGAATCTCTGCATGAGCCGCTTTTCAGCACAAGCGTTGTTTCAGGCGTCTGAACATTGGGTTCCATTCGAATCAGGTATCTGATTTCTTTCTGCAATGCTTGATTGACATCCACCAAGAAACTGACCGTCTGTTTTTTGCTTTTGTCAATGCCTGCAAGATAGTCTTTCAGCTTGGGTCCTAGTTCCTGTTTTGCAAGATACGGCTCCAAGTCTTTTTTCAATGACGGCTCATATTCAAAAGGAAATATTTCAGACGTAGGCTCAAGAAAAAAATCAAAGGGATTGATGACAATCATGTCTGCCACAAGGTCAATTTCAACCTGAAACTCTTCGGTTTTTTCCGGGAAAACCAGACGGGCAAGATAATTGCCGAAAGGGTCCTGCTGCCAATTGATAAAATGCTTTGCCGGAGTGATTTTCTGCGAATAGCTCAAAATGGCAGTCCGGCAATGCGGAGCGGGACGAAGGCGCACAATCTGCGGGGAAAGCATGACCTTCCGATCGTAACGATATGAAGTTTTATGGTATAGCGCAACATGAATACCCATATTTGTTTTCTCCTGAAAGAATCCCCTAAAATAAATTTCAGGGCTGAAAGCTTCAAGCCTGCTTAAGCAGGCTTCGGCTTATAGCTGAGCGATTTATCGCTCGGTAAGCAAGAAACCGAAATAGGATCGATCTATTTAGATATTGATCTGCGTCTGTTCCGAAGACGGTCGCATTTTGAAAAATGTGCAGTTCATAGCATCATCAACCTGATTCAGTTTTGTCTGAAGATCATCCAAAAATTCGTGCATTCCACGGGCAATTACTTCCTCGATGTCTGTGTAATCCAAATCTGCCTTCAATCTGCCAAGTACTTTTTCTGCCTGATTTGAAACCGCTCCCTGCGGAGAGCCTGTAATCTTTCGCATGGATTCCCCTGCTTTGGTAACGCAATAGCGAATCGAGCGGGGAAACTGTTCGTCGAATATCAGAAATTGCGCCACCTGATTCGGAGAAATACGGTGAAAACGCTTTCTGTACATTTCCAGAGCGCTGGCAGATTTGAGAACCGTTGCCCATTGGATATTGTCATAGGGCGTTCCGACATATTCAAGCTGAGGAAGCAGCAGAAAATATTTCACATCCAATATGCGCGAGGTCTTATCCGCCCGCTCTACCAGCAATCCCATTCTTGCAAAATGCCATGCTTCGCCATGCGACATCGTGGAATACAACAACCCTGAAAACATGTGTCCCTGCATTCTGATATTTTGAAAAAACTTGTGCGGATCGTCAAACGCCAAAGATACAATATCCGGGTCATTCAGATCAAGATAAAAGCGATTGACCTGTTCCCACAATTCCGAAGAAATGATTTCCCGTATGGAGCGGGCATTTTCTCTTGCGGCTCTCAAGGAAGACGCAATCGAATTGGGATAATCTTTGTCAAAAACCAGAAAACGGGTTACATTTTCCTGATTGTATTCTGAATATTTTTTCTGAAATTCTTTATGATCTCCGGTTACCTGAATCATAGGCTCCCACTGCCGCCCCTGATCAGAAGGCATATCAAGGATCAGATGAAGATTTACGCCGAGAAACCGCGCCACATTTTCTGCACGCTCTACATATCGGCACATCCAATAAACCGAGTTTGCAACCCTGCTTAACATAGCTTGAAATCCTTTCCTCAAATTTCAGTTTCGGGAATCTACCACCCAGGTATCTTTGCTGCCTCCGCCCTGAGACGAATTGACCACCAGAGAGCCTTTTTTTAATGCCACGCGGGTCAGTCCTCCGGGCAGAACGTGAATATCATCGCTGTAAAGAATGTATGGTCTCAAATCAACATGGCGTCCTTCAATCCGATCTCCAATGATGGTCGGCGCGCGAGATAGCATAATCGTAGGCTGTGCCATGTAATTTCGGGGATTTTTCTGTATAAGGTCTGCAAATTTATTTCTTTCTTCCTGTGAGGCATGAGGACCGACCAGCATTCCGTAACCGCCGGATTCATTTGCAGCTTTTACGACCAGCTTGTCCAAATTGGCAAGAACATATTCCCGCTCTTTCTGATCCCAGCAGATATAGGTCGGGACATTGGGCAAAATAGGATCCTGACCCGAATAATATTTTACGATTTTAGGCACATAAGCATAAATCACCTTGTCATCGGCAATACCTGTACCCGGCGCGTTTGCCATTGCCACCTGTCCTGAACGATATACATCCATGATTCCCGGAATGCCGAGAACCGAATCAGGTCTGAACACTTTGGGATCAATAAAATCATCGTCAATCCGCCGATACAAGACATCCACCTTCTGAAAGCCTTTTGTGGTACGCATGTGAACAGCCCCGTCAAAAACAACCAAATCCTGTCCTTCCACAAGCTCGACTCCCATCTGCTGTGCCAGAAACGAATGCTCGAAATATGCCGAATTATAAATGCCGGGCGTCAGAACGCAGATAGTCGGATGCTGAATATGATCAGGCGCAAGATATTCGAGCATTTCAAGCAGCCGATTCGGATAATCGTCAACCGGACGGACATGAGATGCGTTGAAGACCTGCGGAAAGGTTCTTTTCAAAACCTGCCTGTTTTCAAGAACATACGATACGCCCGAAGGACATCTCAGATTGTCTTCAAGCACATAAAATTGTCCGTTGATGTCTCTGACCAGATCGGTTCCGGTAACATGACACCAGATGCCTTTCGGCGGATTGAATCCCTCGCATTCTTTACGGTAAGTTCTGCTGGACAGGATGATTTCTTCGGGAATCACCTTGTCTTTGATGATTTTTTTATCGTGATAAATATCCGCGATAAACGCATTCAGCGCGTGTATTCTCTGCTTGAGACCGCTTTCGATGATTTCCCAGTCCCTGCCGTCCACAATTCTGGGAATCATATCAAAAGGAAATATTTTTTCCGTGCCTTCCTCATTTCCATAAACGGCAAATGTGATTCCCATCTGAAGAAGCATGGCTTCTGCAGCTTTTTGTCTGCGGCTTAAATCCGCTTCTGTCAGAGAATTCATCATGTCAATCAGAAGTTTTGCACCAGCTCTGGGCTTGCCGTCTGCTTCAAACAGTTCGTCAAAAAAATTTTCCGTGCGATAATCTCTGAAATTCATCCTGCCCTCCTTATAAACTCAGAAGCCCGCAAAGATAAGATATGCTAATCATATCATTTGCAGGCAAGTTCTCCCGGCTTGAAATAGCGTTATAATAATGATAATAACTGGGTATATGCAATTTTAATACCAATATATCAAATTATAGCCTATCACATTGAATAATAAGAAAATCAGGAATTGATAAAGATCGTTTTATTACATTTTTGTATATCACCATGTTTTGAGAATACAAAATTGTAATAAATTCATGTGGATTGATATGATCAGTCGATATGAAATCAAAACTCCCCCTTCTCATATCGAAAAGGAGGAGTGGAACAACGAAAACTATCCCCGCTTATCTTTGATAATGTGATTCGAAATCACAATTCTCTGAATCTCCGATGTGCCTTCGTAAATCGTGAACACTCTTGCGTCCCGATACATGCGCTCAATCGGATAATCTTTGGTAAAGCCATAGCCGCCGTGCATCTGAAGAGCCTTTGCCGTAACCCGGTTCACCATTTCGGATGCAAAGAGCTTTGCCATCGAGGCTTCCATTGTGAAATTCTCGCCCCGATCTTTCATTGCCGCAGCCGAAAACATGAGTTGCTTTGCCGCTTCGATTTCAACCGCCATATCCGCGATGATCCACCGCAAGCCCTGAAATTTGGCAATTTTCTGCCCGAACTGCTCGCGTTCTTTGGCGTATTTGACTGCCGCATCCAAGGCTGCCTGAGCCACGCCCACAGACTGAGCTGCAATCCCGATGCGTCCGCAGTCCAGAGCAGTCATCGCCACCTTGAATCCGTCTCCTTCTCTGCCCAGCATGTTTTCGGCAGGCACTTTGCAGTTTTCAAAAATCAGGTCAACCGTATCCGAAGCTCTCAAGCCCATTTTGTCTTCTTCATGCCCGACCACCATGCCTTTGGTGCCTTTTTCCACCAGAAATGCACTGATGCCTTTGTGTCCTTTGGACGGATCGGTTTTGGCAGTAACAATTACCACCCCGCCGTTTTTGCCGGAAGTGATGAACCGCTTTGTGCCGTTGATGATGTATGAATCGCCTTCTTTGACTGCGCTTGTCAATTGGGCAACTGGGTCGGATCCAGCATGAGGCTCGGTTAAAGCAAACGCACCGATGATTTTTGCGCTGGTCAGCTTGGGCAAATATTTTTTCTTCTGTGCCTCTGTGCCGAATTTCACAATACTTTCGCATACAATTGAATTATGCACAGACATTACGACTGCCGTAGATGCACAGGAATACGCAATTTCGGATAAAGCCAGCACATAGCTGATCGTATCCGCGCCTTCGCCGCCGTATTCCTGAGGCACCATCATGCCCATCAGCCCCAATTCGCCCATTTTTTTAAAATTGTCTTTGGGAAATTCTTTGGTCTGATCCCGCTCTGCGGCAGTTGCACCCACGACTTTGCGCGAAAACTCTCTCACCATGCTCTGGATCATAAGTTGTTCATCTGTCAGTTTGAAAAGCATTTCTCACACCTCACGGACTGTAAATAACCACGATCAGCTCAGCAGTTTCATTGCCGATATTTCTGAGCTGATGTTTGATGGCAGAGTTGAAACTGAGAGATTCTCCGGCTTCCAGCGTATTGACATGATCGCCGACAATCACCTGTACTTTTCCCTTCAGCACATAGTCGAATTCCTCGCCTTCATGCTGATATCCCTCGCCTTTGTGATCCTGTTTCGGATCAATTGTAACCCGAAATGCCTTGAGATGCTTGTTTTCCGCGCCCGGAGTCAGGGTCTCATACGCATAATTGTCCGTGCGTTTGGTGTATGCGGTAACCCGATCCTTGAACGAAGGCTCCTGTTCCTTGAGCAAAGAGCCGGAATCCATCTGTAATGCTTTGGCAATCTGAAGCAACGCTCCCACCGGCGGCGTGATTTTTCCCTCCTCGACATCTTTGAGATAGTCCACAGCAAACCCGGTTTCATTGGCAATCCGTTCCAGAGACATATCTTTGGCATCTCTGGCAGCTCTGATTTTTTTGCCGACAGATAAGGAGGCATCTGCTTTTTGGGGTTCAGCCTTTTTCAGATCGGCTTTCTTTTTGGGCGTAACCTTTTTTTCAGCCTCTGTTTTCTTTTTGGCAGGCATAATTCCCCCTATTTATACTCGTAAAATCCGCGTCCGGTTTTTCTGCCCAGCCATCCGGCTTCCACATATTTGCGAAGCAGGGGACAGGGGCGGTATTTGGAATCTTTGAATCCGTTGTACAGCGTTTCCATAATTGCCAGACAGGTATCCAAACCGATCAGGTCTGCCAGTTCCAGCGGTCCCATCGGGTGATTCATACCGAGCTTCATAACCGTATCAATTGCCTGCGGCGTTCCGACACTGTGATACAGGGCAAATACCGCTTCGTTAATCATGGGCAGCAAAATACGGTTTGCGATAAAGCCCGGAAAATCATTTGCCTCTGCCGGAGTTTTGCCGAACTTGATGGATAAATCCCAAGTAATCTTAAATGTTTCTTCGGATGTGGCAAGTCCGCGAATGACTTCTACAAGCTTCATCACCGGAACCGGATTCATAAAGTGCATTCCGATGACTTTATCCGGGCGTTTGGTCTGAGCCGCAATTCTGCCGATCGGAATCGAAGACGTGTTGCTGGACAAAATCACGCCCGGCTTACAGATATTGTCCAAATCCTGAAAAATTTTGAACTTGATCGGCTCGTTTTCCGTTGCTGCCTCGACCACAAAATCTGCATCCGCCATATCGGACAGCGATACGCTCTTTTTTATCCGACCCAGCACCGCGTCTTTATCCGCAGCGCTCATTTTGCCTTTTTCAACGCTTTTGCTCAGAAGTTTGGTGATATTGGCAAGACCTTTTTCCACAAACTCATCTTTGATGTCGTTCATAATGACGTTCAAGCCGCTCATGGCAGCTACCTGAGCAATTCCGTTTCCCATCTGTCCGGCGCCGATAACGCCGAAGGTTTTTACTTCCATTTCTTTCATTCTCCTTTGTGATTATAATAAGTTATATTTCGATTGATTTATTTGTCCGAAGCATGATCCCGATCGTAATCAAATCACCTGAATATCGTATTGTTCAAAAACCGAATCCGCCATAGAAACGTGCATGTATCCAGCAGAGCTTTCATCATATATAATCCTCAAAGCTTTCAGGAATATCTTTGAATCCTTCTCTGATAATTACCTGACCTTTTGCTGTTCCCAATCTTCTTCTGAATTTCTTCGGAAAGGGAATGATTTTTGCTATCGGCTCATTGTCTTTCATAATGACAATTTCATTGCCCCGAACCGAACTTTCAACAAGTTCTCGGAAATCGCTGTTAACATCTTCGAGTTGAATTTTCTGAAGCATAAAATACCTCTGATTGATAATGATAAAAGTTTATTTTGATTCAGCTCTTTCCGAAGCTGATATTTCGGCTTCTGAGCAAGTTGAACCGAAGGCTTTGAAACCGATTTGGAATTTTTTTCATCCGCTTCGGAGGATACGGACA
>CAZMDM010000301.1:0-18974 GCA_964564775.1 uncultured Desulfonema sp.
TTCACGACAAACTGGAAGGCGAAAAGCACCACGGAGATGTCGGAAATATACATTCCTTTACCGGCACAGTGATTCAGATCATGTTTCTGGACATCGTGTTTTCACTGGATTCGGTGATTACCGCCATTGGACTTGCCAACAAACTGCTTATCATGGTCTTGGCTGTGGTGATCGCCGTCTTTTTTATGATGCTGTTTTCAGGAGCAGTCAGCCAATTTGTGGAAGATCATCCCACCATCAAGATTCTTGCTCTGAGTTTTCTGATGCTGATTGGCATGTCGCTGATCGGCGAAGGGCTGGATATGCACATTCCCAAAGGCTATATTTATTTTGCAATGGCATTTTCCGCATTTGTGGAGATGCTCAATCTCAGAATTCGTAAAGGCAAAAGCCACGCCTGAGTTATTGATTCATCGATAACATTACGATATCCGAAACTATTCGGATATCAGTCCATGTTTTTTTATGACTTTCTCACACATTGCCTTAATTTTAAATTATTTCATTTAAAATCATAAAATTTAAATGAAAAACGCAAATTTCCGCCCGAAGCAATCTCAATGTCATCGGATAATGAAAAATGGGAGAACCGCAACTCAGACAGATGGATAAAATCATTCCGTTTGTTCCTTCGGAAAAAGTCCGAGCGGAATTTTTGGATACTTCTGCTGACGATATCGCACCAAAAATCCGGCATTCGACCCAAACATTGGCTATCGTATTCACTGATCTGGTAGGTTCTTCCGCAATAAAATCGGAGATGGGCATCCATAAAGCTCAGAATCTCGAACTCGAACACAAACGTCTTCTGCTTAATGCTCTAGGAATTATACGGAATCTTTATCGGGACAGCACAGCTCAGGCAGTACGCGTCGAAGGCGATTCCTATATCTTCGTGTTTTCCAATTCCGGCGAGGCTGTTCATTTCGCGTTGCTGGCACAACGGCTGCATCGGGTTTCCCGAAGCGATCATTGGCATGAATTGCCGCAGTTCCGGGTCGGAATCCACACGGGTGAAGTGATTGTGGAAGACGGACTGAGAGGTCTGAAGTATCCCGGCACTATCGGCGACATTAAAGGGCTTCAGGCAGATACCGCCGCGCGTATCATGGGGCTTGCCTGCGGCGGACAGATTTTATGTTCGTATATGGCTTTCGACAATGCCCGCCAGAGTTTGACCGGCATCGAACCCGAAGGCGTTCCCGACAGACTGATATGGAAACGGCATGGTTCTTATCTGCTCAAAGGACGGGAAGATGCTCTCGAAATCTGTGAAGTCGGAGAAGAAGGCGCGGCTCCGTTAAAAAAGCCCATCGGCAATGAAAAGGCAAAATCCGCCGACATTCTCAGACAGATACCGAAATCGGTTTATATTTCCGTATTTGCTTTATTATTGATTTTATTTGGAATATATATATATACGAAATATTTCCGATCTAGCCAGCCGACTCCGACTGATACCGAAGCGGTTGTGGATGAGGTAAAATATAAGATTATAGAGTTACATGGTATTTTTGAAAGCAGATATGCTTTCGGTGAATCGGCTGCACAGGAAGTCAGAGAAAAAGCCCCGCGATTTGCCGAACAACTGCTAAATCTCAATGATGAAAAAATGGATATGCAGCATCGGATTCTGAAATATCAGTTTGCAACGTTTTCTTCCTCAATGGCGGCAGAGGTCGGAATTGAAGATAAGGAAAAAAAATCCTACGCGGATCAGACGATTATGGCTGGTAGTCAAGGACTCAGACTGATTGAAGACGCAAAACGCCGGGCATCCGATGGCAATAAAAGCGATCAGAAACTGTATGAGTGGATCGTTTCCAACCAGAGGGAAGAACTGATCCGGTATATGCTTGCCGTAACATTCGCAATCAAAGCCCGGCTTGGCGATGAGTCGTCAGTATCGGAAGTCGGAAAACATTTGGATGCCATACCTTCTTCCTATAAAAAGCTTTATCCGCCGGATAAGGATGAGAATATCAAGTGGGTGATGGATAATAAATTTCATTGAAAAAGGAAAAATATTGATGAAAACAAAGATGTTGCCGCTTATTGTTTTGCTTCTGATTACTTCGACATGTGTCTGCGGAGAAGAATATAAAGCTCTGGTGATCGGAGTCAGCAACTACGACGATAAAGGTATTACTCTGCAAAATGCCACCAATGATGCTCAGGCAGTGGCTGAGGTGCTTGAAGAAAGATATAAATTTAATGTTGTACTTTTAAAAGGTTATGTTACCCATGAAGACATCAATCGCGAACTTGGTAAATTGATAAGGGATTCTGAAAAAGATCAAACTGTTCTGATTTATTATTCGGGACATGGAGCTACTGGCTATTGGATACCTTCGGATACCCAAAATCAGATCAGCAATCAGGATATAATAAACAAAATCAATTTGATGAAATCAAGAAGCGTTTTGCTGATTTCCGATTCCTGTTATGCTGGTACCTTTTTTTCTGCCAAAGAACCTGAAAAATCAGAGTGCAATGATGACCAGTGTTACAGGTGGGCGATGACTTCGGGAAGCATTGAACGTGTAAATCCCAAAGGTCTGGAAAAAGAAAACATCAGTTATTTCACTTATGCTTTGGTTAAGGAATTGACAGAAAACAAAGAGCCTGAAATTAAGCCCGGAGACATTTTTCCCAGAATTGAGAAATTTGTGAAAAAGGAAACAGCGAAAAGTATGCTTCAAACGCATCTATATCAACCGATCAAAGGAAACCGTATCGGCAACTTTATATTTTCCGCGAGCACACAACCATTGCCTGCTCCCCGTTGTGATGAAAAACCCTTTGAAAACGAACATGGCATGACATTTATATACATGAAACCCGGCGTATTTTTTATGGGAACTCCGCCCAATAAGCCGAATACTCCTCCCGGTGAGCCTGATGAACTGTACGATTGGGTGAGGCTCTCAGACTTTTATATTCAGACCACCGAGGTGACTCAGGAACAGTGGGATGCTGTGATGGATACTACCCCATCATTTCATAAGTGTAAGGATTGTCCGGTAGAAAATATATCATGGGATAAGGTTAAAGAATTCATTGATAAATTAAATCGTATGAAGGATGAGAAAAAGCCGAAAGGATACAAATATGATCTCCCGACAGAAGCACAATGGGAATATGCCTGTCGGGCAGGTACGCAGACTGCCTTTAGCACCGGAGATTCTATAACTACCGAGTATGCAAACTATAACGGACTATTTCCTTATTTCAACTGTCCGAAAGGGGAGAATCGCCAGGGAACAGTCGAGGTGAGAGAACTGCCTCCCAATCCATGGGGAATTTACGGAATGCACGGCAATGTCTGGGAATGGTGCAAAGATTATTACCCCGAATCTACAGATAAGCAATCTGATCGGAAACGGAAAGACCCTGTATCAGACTGCACGGATAATCAAAGTATTTGTGAAAAACGGAAAATGCTTATCAGAGGCGGAGCGTGGTCAACAGATGCAAAATCCTGTCGCTGCGCGCATCGCGCATGGGCATACCGAGATGACAGAGGAAAAAGCATCGGAATTGGCTTTCGGGTGGTTTTGGTACCAAGATAAAGAAGGAAGAATGCAAATGAAATATTTCAATATCGCAGGACCTTGTAATCCTGAAGACCATTACATGCTTCCGTCCGAATCGAGATGCAAAGGAATTGCAAAACTAATTGATCATAAACAGTATTTTGTGATTCATGCTGCCCGGCAGTCCGGCAAAACAACGCTGCTGCTGGAGTTGGTTAGCAAACTGAATAATTCCGGGAAATATCACGCTTTATATTGTTCTCTCGAATCCTTGCAGGGAATTGACGCGCCTGAAAAAGGAATTCCGGCGATTGTCAAAAGATTGAAATCCGAAGCAGAAATGATCGGAAGACAGGATTTTGCCGAAAATGCCGATTTTTCGGATTATACCAATGTTCTGAGAACATCGCTGGTTCATCTGTGCAGAACATCGGACAAGCCGATCATCATTCTTTTCGATGAGGCAGACTGTCTTTCGAATGGCACGCTGATCGCCTTTCTAAGACAGCTTCGCGACGGATATGTGAATCGCTACAGAATTCCGTTTGTCCACTCCGTAGGGCTGATCGGGATGCGGAATATCCGGGATTACAAAGGCAGAATCAGGGATGATCGGGAAACACTGGGCAGTGCCAGTCCGTTCAATATCGTTACCGAATCTCTGACCTTGCGGAATTTCACTCTGCCGGAAATCGGACAGTTGTATGCCCAGCATACCGAAGCTGTCGGACAGGTATTTCCTTCCGAAGTTACTTACAGAATCTATCAGCACACACAGGGACAGCCCTGGCTGGTCAATGCGATTGCCCGTGAGATTATTGTAAAAATTCTTGATAACGATCCTGAAAAAATGATACAGGCGGATCATGTGGAGCAGGCTGTTGAAAATATCATTCATCAGAGACCCACGCATATTGACAGCCTGATGGAGCGGCTGAAAGAGGAGCGGGTGAAAAAAGTCGTCGAACCTGTGCTGACCGGTGAGGAAAAGAGCTTCGATTTCACAGATGATGATTATCAGTATGTGCTTGATCTGGGGCTTCTGAAGAATGTGAAAGGCGTTCTCAGTCCCGGCAATCCGATCTATGCGGAGGTCATTGTCAGAAAACTCTGTTCCGAATCTCAGATGGCTATGGACGCTGCGGACTTTCCGCCCCATGCGCCCGCATATCTCAGGAAAGACAGGCTCGACATGAAAAAGCTGCTTTCCGATTTCCAGCAGTTCTGGCGGGAGAACTCCGCTATATGGGAAGAACGCTTTTACTACAAAGAAGCGGCTCCGCATCTGATTCTCATGGCGTTTCTTCAGAGAATCATCAACATCGGCGGCACAATCTCAAGAGAACTGGCAAGCGGCAGAAAACGGCTCGATCTGTGCATCTGTTATCAGGGGCACCGATATCCGATTGAGATCAAAATCAGATATACCCCGAAAACCCGTCAGGAAGGCGTGAAGCAACTGTCCGGTTATATGGATACTCTGGGCTGTAACGAGGGCTGGCTGGTCATATTCGACAGAAGAAAAAAACAGTCATGGAAAAGCAGGCTGTTCTGGAAAACGGAAAAAATGGAAGAAAAACTGATTCATGTTATCGGGTGTTGAAACAATGCAAAATTTTTTAAGGAGGGTGTGATGTTGAAAAAAAGGTTTGTAGCAACGGTTGTATTGGCTATGCTGCTTTTCATCGGTGCATATCAGGAGTGCATGGCTCAAACGTTTAAAGATTGTCAGGGAAACGCCTTGATGCCTGTGGATGAAAGCACAAGCACACAAGATAAGCCGTTCAGCACATTCATAAATCAAGTCAAAGATGCGGTGAAAAACCGCAATGGTGAGTTTATAAAGGGAATTCTTGCTCCTGAAATTGTCATGACATACCATATTGACGGCAATAGACAGATTAGCGAGGGAACCGCTCAAAAAAGAAAAAACTTTCTTGACAGGTGGAACTTAAGCAGTAAGGATGATCCGTTTTGGAAAATTATGGAGACCATTCTTTCAATGGGCGGGGCATTCAAAGATCAGAAAACCTATGAGGCTCCATATATCCATGCAAAATGGCCCCAAGACTGTTTAAGATACAAATATGCTGCTATCGTGGACAAGAATATCGAAATCCGGAAACAGCCTGATTCGACTTCGAAGATCATTGCCACATTATCTCATGTGATTGTAGAGGCAGATTATCCCAATTCTCCTGACAACTGGGTAAAAATTATCATTCCGCATGGTCCGGAAAAAGGCAATCCCGGATATGTCGGAGAAAAATTTGTTCGGAGTTATTATGATTATTCTGTGAGATTTGTGAAACAAGCAGATGGTCAATGGCGAATCACATTTTTTGCCGAAATGCCGAAGCAGGATAAGGCATATCCTCCGTGCAGACCCTAGAATATAGAAAGTAAGCACGTCATTCCTGCGGCAATTTGTGATTGCCCGGGAATGATGGATAAACATTTGTTATTATAGATATTTTCAGTATAGGTAATCCTGTGAATCATGGATAGCAAACATTCTGAAAAGGAGAAAATAAATGGCTGATCTGAGTTTTATGCGGAAGGTTATCATCTTTCTTATTGTAATATTTATGAATATCGGTCTTTTTGAGTTGCGTGTATTTGACTTTATCAGCGCACCGATTGAAAATTGGACGATTAAGATCGGAGATTGGAACAAAATTACCGAATTTATCAACCGCCGAAATCTGTATAATGCATCTCATAAATTTAATGATGACAAAATTGCCGCCATTGTTATTGATGCCACCAACAAAAATATGGATGATCATTGGCGAAAAGAATGGCGAAAGAAATACGCAGAATTGGTCAGAGAACTTGTCGAAGTTGGCACAAGGGTAATTGTATTTGATATAAGATTTGAAAGAAAAATGGGAGATGAGTTTGATAAACCTTTGATTGAGGCTATTCAACAGGCAAAAAAACATGGAACTTCGGTAGTTATCGCTTTCGGACGAATTAAAGATGGGAAGCCGCTTATTGAGGATGATATTAAAAGAGAAGTCGGTGACGGCTATGGATTTGCACACAGTATAAGCAGGTTTGACGAAATATTCAAAGCACCTTTGGCAATAGAAGCTTCTAAGTTTTATTCTTTACCACTGAAAGCTGTTGAAGCGTACTTGGGCGGAAAAATAAATGATTTTCCTGATTTTGAACGCCGCCGGATTGAAATACAGCATAATAATATTTGCCAACAACGCTTTTGTCATTTTTTTGATTCGCAAATAGCTCTCTGGATAAATAAGGAGAATAAAGCAATACAATTTGGCGACACAATAGCAAATATATTTATTGACACGACTCCTATTGATAAATTCAAAAAATATATATACTATTATAAAAAGCTTACAGAAGATGATACTAAAGAACGATTGTTTTATAAAGATAATGGTGATAATTATAAAGAATTATCTGATGCTGAGAAGCTCGATAAATTTAACAGCAGAATTGTAGTGATCGGAGTGGAAACCGTAACAGATTTACATAATACACCAATGGGAGAACGTTACGGAGTATTGATAATAGCCGATCAGATTAACACTATTCTTAATGATTTGGATAATAATATAATGATTCGGGCATTACCGAAATGGGCTGATTATATTTTAATGTGTTTATTCGGATTTTTCGGAATTTTTTTGAGCAGCCATATCAACAAAGAAGGGCAGATACCGATGAATTTCAAGAAGATGATTTTACATGTAATTTTTTTGATAATAGCATTATTCTGTTGCGGCTTTCTTTTTTCAATTTTTCTATATGCACGGGAAGGAATTTTAAGCAACTGGGTGTATTATGTGATAACTTTCTTTTCAACGTTCGGGATCGCAGTATTTATCCTGAAGAGGAGGAATTATGAAAAAACTTCATAAATCATCGTTGTTTTTGATAGTATATTTTTTGATAATTGCCGACATGGCATTTGCCGGATTATCAGGAACGAAGATTGAAAAAGTTGTTGTCGGAGATCGTGAAGTAGCGGAAGAAAAGTATAAAGACTTGTTGATGATTACTCGCAAGGACGGGATAACAAAAGTAGAACCCCGAAAAGACCTTGAACTGAACGAAGAAGATCGGATTGAGGTCAAAAATGGCGATATCACAGTGAAGCTTGAAATGAAAGGTACAGGATTTGCTTATTTCGGTGGAAATACTGCCGCAATTATAGAACGCAGTAAGCCATATCTGCATCATGGAAAGAGTTTTTTTGACATTGTCAAGGAAAAATTCACTGTAGGAACAAAATTGAAGGACACCAGTACCGAAGGAACGAAATTTTATGTTGCTACCCCATCTCAAGAAGTTGAGGCGGATGTTCTTGTTCTTGAGAGATCTGTGCTAGTGAATAAAGACGGCTCATTGCCGCATAAACGTTTGACCGATAAGGAGTCTCTCAAAAAAAGAAAAGCTGATGTTGAAGAAATCAGGAAATGGATTGAGCGTGTTGATAGTGCCTTGCCTATATCCGATCAAGCGGTACCGCAATCACCACCGGAAAATATTCCACAGCGATATACTAACACAACAGTATCATCGTCTAGTAATAAACCCGCAGAGGCTTTACCAACAAGACCATTGATAATAGTTTCATCAGAGAGCGATCCGTCAAAAAACAGCAATGTAAGCGAAGGTGGTTCTGCAAAGCCTCAACCAGTATCGTCAAAAATCAGCATCGCAGATATAATTAACCATGAAGACGCTTCAAAGCCTCAATCCGCCATTGTCAGGTCGAAGAAAGGACAGGATAGGTCAGCTTTCAGAAACATGAAACTGAAAGATGGGGATCAGATCATGACCCGCGATGCTTCCCTTATTCTCGAAGCAGATAGTGGCAAGCTGTTCTATCTCCTCCGCAATCAGACCCATGTTCAACTAAAACAAGGAAGACTTGATTTTGTTTCGGGAGATGCCTATTATTCTGATCCTGTCAATGCCAAAATTTATGCGGCAGAGCAATGGATCCGTATGACTAAATAACAACGGAGAAAAAATGAGCATTCTGACGATTCTGGGTTCGGGAACCTGCGTACCGTCTCTGAAACGAAGTTCATGCGCGATATTGGTCGCTTGCGGCACCAGCAAGATTCTCGTAGATTGCGGTCCCGGAACTATGCGGAGGCTGTTGGAAGCAGGAACGGAAATCTCCGAAATTTCTCATATTCTGCTCAGTCATTTTCACCCGGATCATTCGGGCGAGCTGGTTTCCTTTCTGTTTTCATCCAAATATTCGGGGAAAAAATGCCGAACTGAGCCGCTGACCCTTATTGCCGGAAAAGGCTTTGCCCGATTCTGGCAGGGATTGCAGCAGGTTTACGGCGAATGGATAGAGCTTGATTCGGAACTTCTGACAATGATCGAGATTCATACGCAGCATCTCGGCGATCTGATCTTCGAAGATTTTACGCTTAAAACCGCACCGGTCAATCATCGTCCCGAAAGCATTGCCTTCAGAATCCAGTTTCCCGACAGCACATCACTGGTATATTCTGGAGATACGGATATCAGCGACAATCTGGTGATGCTTGCTCAGGAGGCGGATATTCTGATCTGTGAATCAGCACTTCCCGATGAATTGAAATCCCCGGGGCATTTAACGCCCTCTCTGGCGGGTGAAATGGCAAGCAACGCAAATGTGAAAACGCTGATTCTGACGCATTTTTACCCGGAATGTGATGATGCGGATATTGCAGCTCAGTGTCGGAAAACTTATTCCGGCAAGCTGATTTTGGCGGAAGATTTATTGCAAATTCTGGTATAACGATTCCTCTGAAACTGACTTCTCTCATAGTCCAAATATGATTCTCAGATTGCGCCCCTACATCCCTTATTCAAAAACCCTTGAAAAATCATTTCAACTCTGTTACAGATTCTCTTTTGATTCTTGAAAAACCTTAATGTAGTCGCCCCTCGTACAAGGGGCGCGGATCGAAACAAGTATGGATGGATGAATCACATGAAGGAGAATGGATGAATCAGATGGAGGAGAAAGGAAAAAAACGGCTAAGATGGGTCGGCGTACTGAGCGTTGCGGTCATTGCCTGTCTGGGTATTGTTGCCGCAGGCATCAGCGCGCAGGATGCTCAGAAACCGGCTGAAGTCTCCGATGCCAGACCTGATGTGCTGATGATCGGCACATTAAAGGCATTCGGTGATCTGGACAAGCCGGAAGTGGCGTTTCTGCATGACCGGCACACGGATGCGCTTGAGAAAAAAGGCAAAGACTGTTCTGCCTGTCATCTCAAGGAAAACACATCTAAGCTTCCGGGCATGGACAATCTGGGAGACGCGGTAAAAGGCATTGACAAGCTTTCGCCCAAATTCAAGCGTCTGAAAGACACGGCTCGCAAAGAAGTGATGGATGTGTATCACACTTTCTGTATCGAGTGTCATACGGACATGGCATCGGCAGGCGATAAAAGCGGTCCGGTTACCTGCGGCGGATGTCATCAGAAAGAACCTGCCAAATCATCGCGTCAGGCAATGGGATTGGACAAATCTCTGCATTTCCGTCATGTCAAATCTCAGGACAAAAAATGCGAAAAATGTCATCACGAGTACAATGAAAAAGAGAAAAAGCTGTTCTATGCCAAAGAAAAAGAAGGCTCCTGCCGCTTCTGCCACAAGAAGGAAACCGAAGAAAACCGCGTTTCCATGCGGCTTGCTTCTCATATCGCTTGTGTGGACTGCCATCGTCAGATTTTAGCCAAAAAGAACCCGGATGAAAAAGCAGGTCCGGTGAAATGCGCGGGCTGTCATGATCTGATGAAACAGAAGGCGATTGAAAAAGTCGCGGAAGTTCCCCGTCTGGAGCGCAAGCAGCCGGACGCGGTGCTGGTCAAAACCAGTGTTACGGAAGTGGACAGCAAGACATTCAAGATGCCGCCGGTTGCCTACAACCACAAAGCGCATGAAGGCTACAACGATACCTGCCGCGTCTGTCATCATGCCAGTATGGATGCGTGCAGCAAATGCCATACGATTTCCGGCAGCAAAGAGGGGCAGTTCATCAATCTGGAACGCTCCATGCACTTGGCAAAGAGCCAGAAAGCCTGTATCGGATGCCATATCGAAAAACAGGATGCCAAGAAATGCGCGGGCTGCCACGATATGATGGAAAAAGGCAAGATGAAGGAAACTGCCTGCAAAACCTGTCATGTCAAGCTTCCGGTCGAAGTCGAGATTACGCCCAAAACCGATACCGCTCCTATTGCTCAGGCAGTATTGGACGCGCGTCAGCCAATGGTGGCAACCTATCCTGACGAAGATATCCCGGAAAAGGTCGTGATCAAAGATTTGGTCAAAAAATACGAACCCGCGGAATTTCCGCATCGCAAAGTGGTGCAGACGCTGGTGAAAAACCTTGCAGACAACAAACTTGCCGCGTATTTTCATACGGATCCGGGGACAGTATGTCAGGGTTGTCATCACAACAGCCCGATTTCCAAAAAACCGCCCAAATGTGCGAATTGTCACGGTAAACCCTTTGACGAAAGAAATCCGAACGCGCCCGGCATGGTCGGTGCCTATCATCAGCAGTGCATGGGATGCCATGATGCGATGGGCTTGAAAAAGCCAGAAGGTGGTTGTATCGGTTGTCATAAGGAAAAGTAACCCATTTTTATCAAACAGAGGTGCAAGATTATGTCCGTATCCCGAAGACGGTTTCTCGCATGGATGGGCGGCGCAGGCACTGCCGTTGCAGCCTCGACTGCTCATGCCGGAGGAAACAAACATTTTGAGGGCTATCCGGGAAGCTTCGGCGTTCTGCATGATATTACACGGTGTGTCGGATGCCGATCCTGTGAAGAGGCTTGCAATAAAGTCAACGAGCTTCCTCAGCCCAAAGTGCCGTTCAAAGACCTGACCGTGTTGGAGCAGAAACGCAGAACCGATGCCAAAACCCATACGGTTGTGAATAAATATCCGCCGAAACCCGGCACGGAAAAGCCGATTTTCCGCAAAATTCAGTGCAATCACTGTCTGGAACCCGCGTGTGCGTCTGCATGTTTTGTCCGGGCGTTTCAAAAAACCAAAGAAGGCGCGGTGGTCTATGATCCATCCGTGTGCGTGGGATGCCGCTACTGCATGGTCGCGTGTCCGTTTGAAATTCCCACGTATGAGTATGACAAGCCGCTTACGCCGAGAGTCATGAAATGCACGATGTGTGCGCCCCGTCTTGAAGAAGGCAAGTTGCCGGGCTGTGTCGAAGTCTGTCCCACAGAAGCATTGACATTCGGAAAGCGCGAAGATTTGATCAAAATTGCACGTGAACGCATTCGAAGATTTCCGGATCGCTATGTGGATCATATTTACGGTGAAAAGGAAATGGGCGGCACCAGTTGGCTGTATCTGTCCGGTGTTCCGTTCAAAGATATCGGTATGCGTGAAGATTTGGGAATCACGCCCGCGCCCGAACTGACTTCCGGTGCATTGGGGTCCGTGCCGATCATCGTAGGTTTGTGGCCCGTGCTGCTCACCGGCATTTATGCGATTTCCCAGCGCAAAGACAAAGTTGCCAAAGAAGAGCAGACCCATGCGGTTGCCGAGGCGTTGGCAAAAGCGAAAAAAGAGGCGGATAAAAAGCTGGCGGATGCACTGGCAAAAGCGGCAAAAGACAAAGAAGCAGCAGTCAAGAAAGCGGTGGCTGATGCTGCAAAAGCCAAGAAGGAGGGTGCCTGATGCTGACGATTTCCGAAAACGCGCTTTCTACGATCAGATCATTGTTCAAACCGGATAAAACATGGCTGACACCGTTCAATATCACTTGCGGAGTGATTCTGGTACTCGGAGGTATTGCGACACTTCTGAGATTCACCTTCGGATTGTCCGCAGTTACCAATCTGAGCGATTATCAGCCCTGGGGCTTGTGGATCGGATTTGATCTGCTCTGCGGAGTGGCATTGGCAGCAGGCGGATATGTAACGTCTGCGTCCTGTTATATTTTCGGTCTTAAACGCTATCATTCTGCGGTTCGTCCCGCGATATTGACCGCATTTTTAGGCTATGCGCTGGTCGTATTTGCCCTGCATTACGATGTCGGTCGTCCGTGGAGACTGCCGTATCCGTTTGTTGTTCAAGCCGGAACAACCTCGGTATTGTTCGAGGTCGGCGGATGCGTTGCCTTGTATCTGACCGTATTGTTTATTGAATTCACTCCGTCTGTGTTGGAATGGCTGGGATTGAAAAAAGTCAGAAGTCTGGTGGTCAAGCTGACATTGGTTCTGACGATTTTCGGCGTGATTCTCTCAACGCTGCATCAGTCTTCTCTGGGTGCATTGTTCCTGATCGCGCCGTCCAAGCTGCATCCCTTGTGGTATTCGAGCTATCTGCCGGTATATTTCTTTGTATCCAGCATTATCGCAGGGCTTTCGATGGTCTTGTTCGAGGGAAGTCTGTCTCACAAATACATGCACGACAAAATGGACAAAACCCATTTGGAAGAAAGTGAACATGTCGTACTGGGATTCGGCAAAGCCGCGTCATTTGTGATGGCAGGCTATTTTGTCGTCAAAGTTGTCGGCATTACGATGGACAACAATTGGAAATATCTCGCGAGCGGCTACGGTTTGTGGTATCTGGTGGAACTGCTGGGATTTGTTCTGACTCCCTGCCTGATGTACGCGGTCGGCGTCAGAGAAAAAAATCTCAACTTAATCCGCAAAACCGCAGGGATTGCAGTGCTTGGCATCGTATTGAATCGTTTCAATATTTCTCTGATTGCGTTCAACTATCATCTGCCGCTGAGCGACAGATATTTTCCGAGTATCTGGGAATTTGTGGTATCGGCATTCATCGTGGTCGTGGGACTTTTGATTTTCAGATTCATCTCCACCCATACGCCGATTTTCTACGAACACCCGGAATACAAAGAAGCGCATCACTGATACGGGAGGAATCATGGATTTTTTCACCTTGCAGGATTTTATGACCTTTACCAAGGGAACCGCATATCTACTGATTATCGGGGCCCTGCTGGCATATCCGGCGTTCTGGCTGTTTCTGACCGAGAGAGACACGCCGTCTGTCAGAGATGACGAACCTCATGGGCATCATTAGGAGGAAAGAATGTATCAGTTTGTAACCGGACCTCTGGCGTGGCTGTCGTTTGCGATATTTTTTATCGGCGTGATTTGCCGCGCGGTCATGTATATTCGCGGCTTGGATTGGCAGTTGGATCGTGTGGCATACAAAGAGCATTTCGGCTACGGCATGAAAGGCGCGATCAAATCCATCCGTGCATGGCTGACGCCTTTCGGAACCCATAGCTGGCGGTATTATCCGTTTATGACCGTGCTGTTTTTCACCTTTCATATCGGATTGATCGTAACGCCGATTTTTTTGCAGGCGCATAATATTATTCTGAAAGAACGATTCGGCATCAGCCTGTTCAGCATTTCGGACAAAATGGCGGATATGCTGACCATTGCCATGCTGGTTGCGGGCGTATTTCTGATTGTAAGACGCCTTGTGCTTCCCGAAGTCAGAATTTTAACGACCAAATATGATTATGCGGTACTGGCAATTACAACGCTTCCATTTCTGACCGGCTTTCTGGCAGCGCACAACATCGGCAATTACAATTTCTGGGTGATTGTCCATGTTCTGTGCGGCGAAGCGATGCTGATTGCGGTTCCTTTTACCAAACTGTCCCATTTTGTGCTGTTTTTTATGTCCAGAGGACAGATCGGCATGGATTTCGGCATCAAACGCGGCGGCATGAAAAATCCCAAGGGATTTGCATGGTGATTGCCCCGAAATCCATTTCAGGGCTAGAAGCGAAAGCGGGCTAAAGTCGGCTTGACAAACGGCCTGTTTCAACAGGCTTCTGCTTCTAGCCGGGCGATTTATCGCTCGGTATTGTAATCGAAAGCGAAATAGGAATTTTTAAATATGGCTGAAGGAATTCTTTGCAACCGAATACCGGTAAATCATCGGGAACAGCTTCAGGCGCTGCTGGATGACAAGAGCGGTAAGCAGTATTATGCGGAATTGGACGGGCTGCATGTGGATACGGAAAAGCTTGCGGCAACGCTTCAGAAAACGTTCAAATCCCGACTCAAAACTTGGCTTGAAATTTGCGCGCATTGCGGGATGTGCGCGGATAGCTGCTTTTTCTATCTGGCAAACAACAGAGACCCGAAGCAGGTTCCGTCCTATAAGATTCAATCCACGCTGGGACAGCTTGTAAAGCGCAAAGGCAATGTGGATAATGCGTTTATGCAGTACTGCATGGATACCGCATGGGGTAAATGCACCTGCTGCAACCGCTGCGGTTCGTATTGCCCGTTCGGAATTGATATGGGCGTCATGTTCAGCTATCTGCGCGGACTTTGTTTTTCTCAGGGATTCGTGCCATGGGAACTCAAGATCGGCTCCGGGATGCACCGCATTTTTCAGGCGCAGATGGATGTTACCAACGAGGAATGGGTGGAAACCTGCGAGTGGATGGCAGAAGAGCAGGAAGAAGAATGGCCCGGACTTCAGATTCCGATTGATAAGGAAAATGCGGACATCATCTATACGGTCAATGCCCGTGAACCCAAGCATTATCCCGAAGACTTGGCAGAAGCCGCGATTTTGTTCCATCTTGCCGGTGAAAACTGGACAGTTCCGAGCGTTGGATGGGAAGAAACCAGCTTGGCAATGTTTGCCGGAGATTGGGAAGGCGCGACCATTCAGGTCAAATCGGTCTATGATGCCATCGGAAGACTCAAACCCAAACGCATGGTGGTTACCGAATGTGGACATGCGTATCGCGCAACCGTGATCGAAGGTCCGTATTGGGCAGGACTCAAATCTGGCAAAACACCTGTCGAAACTCTACATTATGTGGAATGGGTGGCTGAGGCATTGCGAACCGGCAAGCTCAAAATTGACCCGAAAAAGAAAATCAAAGTGCCAGTAACCTATCAGGATTCTTGCAACTATATCCGAAACGCGGGACTAGCTGACATTGCACGGGAAATCATGAGCTATATTGCTGAAGATTTTCGGGAAATGACGCCCAATCGCGAGCATAATTTCTGCTGCGGCGGCGGCGGCGGCATGAACGGTCTGGGGCGGTATCGCGAGCAGCGCAATATCGGCATGAAGGTCAAACGGGATCAGATTCTTGCCACAGGCGCAAAACTAGTCATCACACCCTGCCATAACTGCTGGGATGCGGTTCGGGATAACGAGGAAATCTACCACATGGGCATCAAGTGGTCTTTCCTGAAACCCTTGCTGATCAGCATGGTGGAAGTGCCAGAACATCTCAAGCCCAAAGAAGATGAAGAGGGTGAAGACGAGTGATGATGTGTTAAGTGGAATGTGTTAGATGTTAAGAAGGGCGGGACTCGGAAGGGTTTCCGCCCTCTTATATGAGAACCTGCAAGCCTTTACTTTCAGCCAGACTTAGAAGCTTAAGCAGATGCGCTTGATATATTATCATGTTATGACATTCTATCCTATTTACCGCCTGCTTTGCAGTTTTTTGTTGTTCACATCATCACCGAAGATATCAAGCCCGAACCAGCCCAACGCGAAATCCAATGCCTCAGACGGATTGAATCCGAGCCGTACAGAGGGACCTAAGCCTGCAACTGCTTCGATCTGAAACAGGTTTGCGGTTTCTTTGCAGTTGTTGGTCGGAATGCCGATACCGAAGAGCTTGAAATCATCCACGCATTTGCCATGTCCGACTGCCGGCTGCATGGTCGAAAATTTCGTTATGCCTGCTGCCAAGATGTCATACTGCTCGGCAGTTATGGAAGAACTGTCGAAAAGAGCGCCGCCTCTCAGACCGACTTTATCCTGGTTGGCAAGAAGCCCCACATTGAGCGGCCCGATTTTTGCCGCTGCGCCTGCTCCTACGCCTATCGTAGCCGTGAAAATATCGCCTGCATCACGGATTCGGTCTCCGAAATATCCTTGAGGATTCGCACATCCGCTCATGCAGACGGCAGAGATAAACACGATTGCCAAAGTTCTGATTCCGATAGTCTTCATAATGCCTCCTTGTTATTTGTGTTAGGTCTTAAGATTTTTTAATCAAATAAGCTGCAAACCCTCCGATTACTCCGCCGGTATGACAGGCAATAATGGGCGTTCCGCATAAGCCGAAATACAGAAACTCAAGGAAAACCTTTCCCATAATGCCTTCGTAAATGCTTTTGGCAATCAGCGCGATCAGAGAGATAATTCCGACCTGAAAGGTTTCTTTTTCCTGCATCATTTCCAGCGAGGAGATTGCCATCAAGCCATGAGCAATGCCCGACAATCCGCAAAGCCCGTAAATCCGTGTTTCAGGCGCAAAGCACAGTGCAAAACCCAGACTGACCGCGCCGCTGATCAGCACATAAAACAAGCGGATCATGATCGTCTGTTCCGCCAATCCCGAATACAGGATGAAGAATGCCGATGCATCCAGCATCAGGTGATACCATGACAGATGCACAAAGGGATGCGTGATATATCGCCACCATTCGCCATTGAATGCTTCATTCGGCATGAAAACCAATGATATATCGGGATTTCCGGTCATCAGATGCAGATTTGTCCCGATCAGAATCATCGTCATTGCGACAATATCCGGTGAAAGTATGTAGTTGGATTTTATGGTATCTTGTGCGATCATGGTATCATCTCCTTTCACTGTCGAGCGATACATCGCCCGGCTATAAGCTGAAGCAAGCTGATTTCGATTATAGATAAATCAAAATTCATGCCAGAATATAAAATATTGAATTTTATTGTTTTGTTTTGTTAACCGATGGCGGAGATCGATTCTTTTATACATTTGATGATAGGGGATATGGGCATTTTATGCTTATATCGGATATGAAAAATAGCCGAGCGATACATCGCCCGGCTATAAACCCATAGTATGAAAATTTTTATAAGCATTTCGTAACAGATATGTTAATCCGACAGAGTGATCCGGGACCGTCCCCTTTACTCGGAATATTGCTTTAAATAAGGGGATTTATGATTTTTTTGTCCGGTAGTATGATCAGATTCACTTATTGTATAAGTTCTATAGGGATTGGGTATAAGATTTATGGCACATATTTTTCAGCGCCAGACAAAAATTTCAGATGAAAAAGTTATAATTCTTTATGGCTTATCGATTACTCAATGCCTGATGACACTGAGCAATATAATATGCCGCATCCCGAGAGTTTCTGATTTTCAGAAGATATTCCAATGCCTTATTAAAATCTCCTTTGTTCATCAGCGTAATTCCCATGCACAGATTCAGCGAGTCGCTCTGCGGGTAATGCCCGATGCCTTCCGAAAGAATCCGCAATGCATTATCGAACTTTCTGTATTTCTGATATAACATCCCTAGCCCCAGATACGCGCGGTGATCCGGAAAATAGCGCAGAGCCTTTGTATAAAGCATTTCTGCTGTCTCATCTTTATTCGGGATAGCTTCGATGCTCGCATAATCTCCATGAGAGAAGGTCATGCCCAATCGGGACAGAAAATCCGCATGAAACGGATACAGTTCTTTGTTATCGGAAAGTTCGATATTATCGGCAAATTCGGACAAATCAGCGTGATAGCTCTCGCGAAGCCGCTTTCCGAATGCCAGAATTTTTTCTTTGGGCAACTCCGGGTCTTTTTCGAAATACAGAATATCTTCAATCCGATTCAGCCAGATATCGTCTGTCAGATTGAATTTTTTCATAAATTCATCGCAGATTGCTGTTCCGGGAAATATATCCAGAATATAGAAGATAATACTTATCGGCTTGATTTTTATAATTAAATCTATGGTTTCTTGAATCGTCTCATCGCTTTCGCCCGGACAGCCGTAAATGAAATATGCCCGTGCCAGAATGCCGTAGCGCGTGGTCATGGAAAATGCCCGCAGAATCTGCTCTTCGGTAATATTCTTGTTGAGAAGTTCCCGGATTTTCCGCGAGCCGCTTTCCACACCATAGCTGATCTGAATACAGCCTGCTTTTCTCATCCAATACAGCATTTCTTCGCTGACATAACTGACCTTCGAAATGGCAAACCAAGTGATCCGCATATGTTTTTCGATGATTTTTCTGCATATTTCAATTACATAGTTTTCCCGCATCGTGAAGGTATCATCGGATATATAAAAAAAATTCACACCTTTGCGGTATAGAATTTCGATCTGACGGATAAAATAGTCCGGCGAATGAAATCTGACTTTTCCGCGCCAAAATTCGGGAGAGCCGCAAAACGTGCATCTGCCCGCGCAGCCCCGTGTCAGAGAAAGATGCTGATAGAGAAAATATTGCGCAGGAACAGGCAGATCATCCAAATTGAGGATCAGATCGGCATCCTGAGTTTTTACAAGTCCTTTTCCGTTTCTGAACGCGCTCCCGGCAATCTGACTGAACTGCCTTCCTGTTTCAATGGCTTGTATAAGATTCAATAAACTGTATGCGCCTTCGC
>CAZMDM010000302.1:0-14361 GCA_964564775.1 uncultured Desulfonema sp.
TGATATTATCCGGCATTATCGGGATAAGATGCTGGTGGGGATGACGATATTGGGGGCTTCGCGGCTGAAATGTTGAATCGGCTTAGTTTCAGATAAAACAACAAAATAAAGTGCCGAAAAAACGCTGGTTTATGATATGATAAAAATTCAGATCGGAATGAGGCTGGTTTAAAACCTTGTATTTTCAGGAGAAAAATAATGTCTATTTATATTCAGATATCTGACGAACTCGCATCAGAAGCAAAAATCATTTCCGAAGTTTTCAACCGCTCGCTTGCCGGACAGATCGAACATTGGGCAGGTATCGGGCGGATTGCGGAAGAAAATGCCGATCTGCCGCTATCCTTTATTTCCGATATTCTGAAAGGAAAACAGGAAATTGAATCCGGTATGGGAGAGCCTTGTATCCCGAAGTCGGAAGCCTGAACGGAGACTTTACAAAAATAAGCAATCGGAGGTGAAAGCCATGATACAAAATGATCGCCTGTGTGATATGTTTGCAGAGCAATTGAAGAAAAGGCTGGCGGATAATCTGAAAAAAATCATACTCTTCGGATCCAGAGCAAGAAAAGACAACTGTCACGGATCGGATTATGACTATATGGCTGTTGTGAAAGATATTTCTCCAGGACTGAACGATACGATTGATGAATTAGCCGCCGAATTTATGTACGAATACAATGCGGTTTTTTCAGTTTTCCCGGTTTCCGAAAACAGATACGACACAGAAATATACAACCCTCTTTTTATGAATGTGAGAAAGGAGGGAATCCCTCTGTGAGTCATTCCGATCTCGGATGTCAGTGCCGCACGATCATTGCGAAAGCCTTCCGTTCCCTGAATGCCGCAAGACGCAATATCGGGGAAGGAGATTATGATTTCGGCTCTTCCCGTGCACTTTTCAGCAAAAATCGTCAATCTGCCGCAATTTATCATCCGGCAACAATTTATCGTCAATTTTTATAAAATCAACATGTCGGTAATATTGACTTTTTTTAGCAACATGGTATTCTTCGACATCAAAATTGCCGGCATTAAGCTCATTGGCAATAACTTCATACATCGTTTGTTCAAGTTCAGGCAAATCATGAGTTATTATCTTGAATGTAATAAAAATATCAATCCCGCTGTAATCATGGGCAATACGATTTCTGAAACCTCTGATCTTCTGCCAATCAATATGCTGATATTTGTTTCTGAGTTCGTCACTGAATTTTGATATCCGGTCGCCTATATTTGCCAAAAGAGTAAGGGAAGCATTGAAGTTGAGTTGTTCGTTCAGATCATACAGGGATTCGGCATTCTGACAGTTTGCAGAGTACAGTTTTATCTTTCCGACCGACTCCGAGATACTCAGGCAATACCGCAGATCATTTCTGATATTTCGTAACATATTTCAGATCCTTTTCAGCCCGGTGCAGGATAATAGGGTCGGCAAATTTCCGAATGACAATATCCAGTTTTTTATTCAAATCTTTTTCCATTCGGAGTCTGATGCGGATAAGTGCTTCGTAATCAATATGATCTTCCAACAGCAGATCAATATCATTCGCATTTTCCCCTCTTGCAAAAGACCCGAAAATGCCGACCTTATCCGTATTCAGCTCCGAAAAAAAATGAATCTGATTCAGATATTTTCCGAGTTCATTTATGTCTGAAACCGTATTTTTCTGCATATTTTCAATCCTTCCTGATCTGACAATAGCAGATAATGTTTATCAACTGGGATTCATTATGTCAACAGGGGAATTACACATCCGGGTTGCATTTGAGGCTGTGGCAGCATAATCATTTCAATATCGCCTCTATCACTCTGCAAATCATATCAAACTCTTTCTTACCGGCAGTTTTCAGCAGATCATCAATCTTATCCCTCAGTAGCTTCGTGTCATCGGTTTCATCTCCGAATATGAACAACTCATACAGCTTCACGTCCAAGGCAGTCGCAATTTTTGAAAGGCTGTCGGTCCTGATATTCTTTTCTACCCGCTCAATTGCGCCGAGATATTTGTAATTGAGATTTGCTTTCTCGCCCAGTTGTTCCTGCGTCAGGCGTCTCATGTTTCGTAAATATCTGATACGGTTTCCTAATAACTCACCTTACGCAGTAATTTTCAAAGGCTCTGATTTTCCGCAGATCCGAGGATTCTTGCTCTTTCCGCTCTGAGGACAGATACGCATTTCAAGCCGTTTGTACACAGACAGATCAAATTACTGCGTAAGGTGAGTTATAAAAATCTACAAAACTCTTATGACAAATGCAATCATTTTCAAATACGCACCAACCTCAACCCGAAATCCTCCATCTGATAAATAAACAAGCCGTCAACTTTGAGATACCCGGACGCATAAATTTCAGGATTCTCCCCTTCCCGGATTTCAGTAATCACGGCATCCACTTCCACGCGCTTGTTTTTCTGAATAATCTGACCTCGATAAATCCAATTGTGCTGCTTGCCTGTTAGCATTTCAAAGCGATGCGTATGTGCCAATTTTTTCCACCGATTCAGTGCCGCAAATTTCATCAGTTGCAGAAAGGATTCGATGCCGAGCGATCCGGGACAAACCGGGTCTTGGTAAAAATGAGCCTTGAAAAACCATTCGTCAGGATCAACCATCTTGATACCCCGAATAAATCCGAGTCCGTGAGGTCCGCCATCCGGCACATAAATTTCGATTTTGTCAATCATCCGCAATGCTTTTGCAGGCATAGCCAAAGATGAGGCAGGCGAAAAATTCGTATCTTCGGGAAAGAGCGGAGATTCATCATCAAAGTTTACGGAAATAGCTCGGGATAGTTCATCCTGAGTCGGCTGATAGGCTTTCTCCTTTGCACCCTGAATGCCGACTTGCTGTGCCAATGCTTCTTTCGAGAAAAATCCGAAATAGGTATCGCCTTCATACAGTATCTTGCCATTACGAAGCACCTGCATATCGAAATTTTCAATAATCATGCCACCTGCTTCGGAAACCTGAGTCATCCGTGCGTGCATGGTCAGGGTCTGAGTCTCCGGCAAAATATTCTGATGCAGAATGGCTTTTCCGCCCAAGTTTCTGAATTTCAGATCAATCTTGCTTCTCAATGCAGAACCGAGATATGCAGCAAGCCATCCGCAGGGCTGAAGTGCGATTTCCAACAGCACGCAGAACGGCATCACACCGCTTCTGTCCGCCTTGAAATACCATTCCTCCGGCGTCAGATCATATTCTGCCTCGATCCACCCGCCGGGCTTCAATATCCAAGGGTCAGGCTCAGTCTTGGTTACCCGGTGCATGAACGCATACGGCGGTCCCGGAAGCCGGGCAATTCTGCGTTCTTCATCAAACACCTTGTATGGTTCTCCGAAAGCCTCCGAAGGTTTCCCGATAGCAAATGCCAGAATCCGCTCATAACTGTATAATATCGGAGATGATGAATAGCCCATGTCTTCAGACATGGGACGCCAGAAGGATTCGATTTCCTCACGGGTAATTCCGGTCATTTTCATGCCCATATCTTTGAACATGACAATATGATGACCATCTGCATACATCTGCGCGTCCGCAATGGCATAAGGTTCGGGATTATAGCCGATTTCTTTCAACTGAACTTCGTAAATGACGTGCCGGGTTGCCTGCGTAACCGGTCCTCGGCATTTCAGCACACTTTCATTGCCGATTATCGGCTCATAACAGACGCCCGGCTTATCTGTAACCCATCCCATTCTTTGGAGAAAAACGCGTAAAGTATGCGCGCAGCACTCGTACATCAATGTTCCGGGCATAACCATGTCATCCACAAAATGGCAGGTTAAAAACCAGTCGTCCGGGTGAATATCTGCTTCCGCCCGAATCAAGCCGATTCCGTATCTGCCGCCATTCGGATCGATCAGCAATACCCGATGAATCAATCGCATCAATCCGCCGGGAAGCTTTAACCATTCGGCAATCCGAACATTTGCAAATGCCGAGCCGAAAGCCGTTTCAAGATCGCCATTTCTTAATGCCTCGATTGCCGCGTCATCATACGATTCGGCAGAAAACGGAACAAGCTGAGTAAAATCTTTTTTGCCCGGAATCGGCTTTTTCTCTTCTTCGGTCAGAATAATGCCGCCGGAATTTTTTACTTCTTCTTCGGTAAAAAATCCTGCACATCCCTCTCTCATGCTGATCAGATGCTCATCTCCGATAAATCCCTCGAAATGAAAGAAAAACAAATAGGTTTCTCCCTGACGGACAAATTTTTCGATTTCGATTTCATAGCGAATCACATCGCCGGGCTGAGGCAAACCTCTGTGAAACCTGACTTTGGCATCCAGCAGGCGATAGGTGCGCTGTCCTTTGACCTTCAGATCAATGCCCAGATAGGAGCATAAAAACAAATCCGCCTGACCCGCCTCAACCGAAATGCAGACCGGCGCACGATTGCCGTCCAGATACCATGCGCCCGGCAATACGTCATGCTCGGTAACCACCCGCCCCGAACCCAGAGAACCTTTTTCACCTTCGACTGAAATAATCCGATCCACCAGCATCAGGGGTTCATCCGGCAATCTGACCCGCGCCTTGTAAGTATCCACAACAGCGAATTGCGGACCCAGCACTTTGGCAATCGAACCGATAGCAAACTCCATGCACATGTCGCGATCATAAGCGATATCCGTCCGTGTTTCCTGAGATGGTGCGGATGTGTGCATCATCTGCTCAATCAGTTTCGCCTGAATTTCAAAGGCTTTTCCGAAGTTTTCCATCAGCTCGCTTGAAAAATCCAGAAAATCCCGATGCGCTTTGGCAGTCGCTTCAATGCCTTGCATAAACAAGGTCATATCATCGGATATCGGAAAACTTCCAACTTCAACATTATTCATATCGTCCGCTTTCTCGGAGACAACATTGTTTTCCTGAAAATCTGACAATGATTCACAGGATTCAGAGATTAGCGGACTTGAAAAATCATGGCAATCCTTTAATCCTGAGAATCCCGATTCAGACAATATTCCGCCGATTTTGACCGTTACACAGCCCTTGCCCCTCTCAAGAGGGGAATTTTCCCGCGGATACGCTTCGTTTCCGTAAAGTTTGTCCAAATCAACCGGCACTCGTTCTGCAATCAGGGCAGCCAAGAATTTCAGAATACTTAAGAAATCATCTTCCCCGCGACTGTCCGCAGCAACCGCCAGATGCGGTTTATCCTGTAAAATCCGGCTGATCATGCGCGTGCAGGATGCCTGAGGTCCCATTTCCAAAAAAATTCTGACACCATCCTGATACGCCTGATGGATAGTTTTCGGAAAATCGAAGCCGTACAATGCCTGTTTCAGAATCGAATCCGCCGCGCTTTCGCTGGTCAGATCATGAACTTTGCCCAACGCACAGCTATAAAAACGAACATCTTTCGGCGGAGTTACCGGAAATACATGAAGATTTCTGTATGGTTCGGCAGCGGGCGCGGCAGCATCGCAATGCACCGTAACAATGCCTTCCAAATAAAATGCTTCACAATTCAGAGACTTGGCAATCTGTTCGATCTGAGATTTATCACCGCCGATCACGCATTCGTCCGGCGTATTGACGATCAGAAGCCGGACATAAGGATATTTTGCAATAATTTCCCGAACCATTTCTGCCGGACGATTCAGCACAGCAGCCGCCCATACGAAATCGATGTTTTGAGGAATATTCCACGCTTTTCTGAGAGATAAACATTCTCCGGCTAATTGGGTTGTGAATAAATCCGTATTCTGCATTCTTCGGAACATTTCCTCACGATCCGTCCACGCATTCAGCGCAAATAATCCTGCGGATTCGCCGAGGCTGTATCCGATCACCGCATCGGGTTTGATGCCGAAATGCTTCATAATATTTGACATGATGATGCCGTGAAAGATTTGCTTGGCAAACAGCGAGGAATCGGAAAATGCAAGAGAAATCGGGCGCAGGATTTCGGGAAACTGCACGCGGATGCCTCTGTTCATACCGTCATAATGATTGCCGGAACCGGGAAATACAAAGGCAATTTCGCCGTGTATCGGATTCGGAGAATACGCGATACCGGAAGAACCGATAATTTTTTTCGGGCAGTTGCCGGACACTGCCTGCTTTGCTTCCTCAATCCATTTGTGAAGCTGAGAAATTTCCGATGCAACGATACAAAGAGCGTATCTGTCTTCAGGCAAATATTTCCGGCTTCGATACCAGTCTCTTGCAACAGCTTCAAGCGGCTGAGATGATTCGAAAACAAATGCGTCAAGCAGATTCAGTTTTGCAAGCAACTCATCCTGCGTATTTCCGCTGATCATGAATAATCCGAACTGACTCAATCCCAACGGACGTTTCAATTCCGAGCGATAAATCGCCCGGCTAGAAGCTGAAGCCTGCTTAAGCAGGCTTGAGTTTTCAGCCCTGAAATTTATTTCGGGGCTTTGAAATGACAAATTCGGGACAGGCTCCAAAACCACATGACAGCAATTACCATCGGCAGTCATGGCAGCAACACACGCGTTTTTATGTTCAGCATATTGCGGATATTCGGGAATATGAAAGATATTGCTCTGCAAAATCGATTTGCTCGAATTTTTCATCGGCGGAGTGATGTTGTGATACAGGCATAATGCGGCTTTCACCAATGATGCAAGCCCGGATACCGCGCCGGTGTGACCGATAGTTGTCTTGACAGAGCCAAGAGCGCAAGCGTCTTCCCGATCAGCAAAAAGATCATGCAAGGCTTCTGCTTCGATATGGTCTTCGTCAGGATCGCCGCTGCCATGCGCCTCGATCAGGCTGATGCTTTCCGGCAAAACATCGGCATTTTCAAACGCACGCCGGAAAGACAGCGAATAGGTCCGCTTCATATCTTCTCCGCTGGCTTTTCCGATACCTTTGATTACCGAATAAATTTTATCGCGGTCTGCAATTGCCTGAGACAGGCGCTTCAATATCACTGCTGCAGAACCATCTCCGGGCAAAGTCCCGTCCGCCGATAGGTCAAAGGGGCGGACCGTATCAGAATTGCTGAATTTTCTGAGCTGCCGATGAATTGCAATGTTGCGGATGTCGCCGCTCAGATCCACCGCGCCGACCAGCACAGCATCCATTTCGTTGTTCTGCAAGGATTTTACAGCGATTTCAAGGGCTGTTACTCCTGCTGATTCTTCGCCGGATACCGTAAAACAGGGACCGCCGAGCCGAAATTCTCTGGCAACTCTGCTGGCAACAATACCGCCCAATGCGCCGACTGTTCTTGTGGCAGTGAGTGGAACACCGCGTTTTTCAGGCTGATCGTATTGACTCCAGCGCAGATGAAAATTGCAGGCTTCCATGTCAAACTCGATACCGATGATCGCGCCCATTCGCGGACGTTCTTCTCTGAGCGGCAGATTGGCATCTTTCATGGCTTCGGCAGCTAGTTTGAGCATGAGCAACTGCTGCGGCAGAATATCCGGGATTTCATTGGGTGGAACATTGAATTCGCCGACATACAAGGACATATCATCCATATATGCGCCATGCACAGCAGCCGCATTCGCACCTTTCCACCGTTCCTGAGGAAGTTCGCAAATCGCACTTTGTCCGTTGAAAATAGCTTCCTGAAATTCCCTTAACGATTTTATTTTCCCGAATGCCGCACTCATGCCGACAATGGCAATATCTTCAGACTTTGATATATCGCTCTTTAACACACCCCTTGCCCCTCTCAAGAGGGGAATATTTGCGTCAAACTCCTCGAATAAAATATGGGCATTTATTCCGCCGAATCCGAATGCACTGACTGCGGCTCGTCGCGGTGTGTCGGCATTTCGTTTCCGCCATTCTTCAGGCTCGATCTGAACCCGAAACGGGCTGTGATGCAACGGGCTGTTCGGAGCGGCTTTGGTAAAATTCAAAGACGGCGGCAAAATTTTATGCTTCAATGCCAACAAAATCTTAATCATTCCGGCTGCGCCTGCTCCGGTGAGCAGATGTCCGATCATGGATTTGACCGATCCGATCGCACATTGCCCTTCTGACCAGCTGCTTTCTCCCCAAAGCGTTCTGAGACTCTGAGCTTCGGTCATATCTCCGGCAGGCGTGCCGGTTCCGTGGCATTCGATCAGATCAACATCGCTCGGCTGCCAGTCTGCGGATTGATACGCAAGCTGCATTGCCCGAACCTGCCCCCGGGTTTCCGGCGCGAGCAGATTTCCCCGCATGTCGTTGGATAATCCGATGCCGCAGATCAGCGCATGAATCGTATCTTTGTCCCGAATCGCATCCTCCAATCGCTTCAATACCAGAATTCCCGCGCCTTCTCCGACCACAAGCCCGTCTGCCTTTTCATCAAACGGCGAACAGATTCCCGAACGCGACAATGCCCGCAGTTGACTGAATCCGATCTGCGTGTAAAGACAATCCGGGCGCGATACTCCTCCGGCGAGCATGGCATCTGCCTGATTTGACCACAGCGCATCACAGGCAATCTTCACCGCATACAGCGAAGACGCACAGGCAGCATCCAAAGTGTGAGTTCCGCAGCCGAGCCTTAAGGCTTTTGCCAAGATCGCGGCAGGAAGACTCGTTACTTTTGCAGCGAGTGCTTTTTCTCTGCGGATATTGATGTTTTTACCGGCAAAAATTTCTCTGGTAATCGCAGATGAGCCGTCTGTAGGCAGAGCGATTGCCGCTAAGGATACCCCGACATTCTGAAGATTCAGATTGTATGTATGGCAGCCTGCAAATGCTTCCCGCCCTGCATGAAGCACAAGATGATACAGGGGATCGAGTTCGGATAACAGGCTTGAATCTATATTGAATCCTGACGGATCAAACGCAAAATCCGTTATCAGACAAGCTCGCTTTGACAATGCCTTATCCGGCATGGGTGTGGGATGATACAAGGAATCCATCGGTGCAATCAGACGAGATTCGGGAATCTCGATTGCGCGACTCTTTTTATCAATGATGTTCTGCCAGAATTTTTCAACAGAGTCGGCACCGGGGAATACACCGGCAAATCCTACAATAGCAATCGGAGGTCTTTTCATGCGCTATATCCAATTTTACACTTTGTTTTTTAATTTTGCACTTCCTATAACTGACTCATACGGGTATGGCAAGGGTAAAATCGGGACATTGGACCGGATGGATCGAGGAAGTTCTCGGAGTGAATCGTCAGCAAGTCTCGAATAAGAATGGATTGAAGGAGATAAGAAAGTTTTTCATCATCCTTCAATCCGTCAGAAATCATTCAATCCTGATTTCAGCAAACCACCATCTCATCCTTGTATTCCTGAATGCTCTTCACAGACAGGTTCTTTTCTTTCAGTGCGGCAATGCCTCTGCTCACGGCAATTGCGCCTGAAACCGTAGTGGTGTAAGGAATGCCGAATTTGATGGTTGCCCGGCGGATCATGTAGCCGTCCTGCCAAGTTTCCATGCTGGGACCCGTATTGATCACCAACTGAATTTCCTTATTTTTAATCGCATCCACGACATGGGGTCTTCCCATCGAAACCTTGTTGATCCGATGATTGTCAATGCCTTTGGATTTCAGAAACGCGGAAGTGCCGTCAGTTGCGACAATTTTGAATCCCATTTTCTGAAACTGAAGCGCAGCCGGAATCACGGCAGCTTTGTCTCTGTCCTGAACACTGATGAACACCGTTCCGGAAAGCGGCAGTTTCTGTCCCGCGCCCAACTGTGCTTTGGCATACGCCATTCCGAAATCCGCATCAATGCCCATGACTTCGCCGGTGGATTTCATTTCAGGACCCAGCAGCGTGTCCACATCCGGGAACCGATCAAAGGGCATCACGGCTTCTTTGACCGAAATATGCTGCGGCACGATTTCTTTGGTCAAGCCCAATTCTTCCAAAGTTTTGCCAAGCATGACTTTGGTGGCAAGCTTTGCCAACGGAACTCCTGTTGCTTTGCTCACAAACGGAACGGTTCTGGATGCTCTGGGATTGACCTCCAGTACATACAGACATCCGTCTTTGATAGCATACTGCACATTCATCAGCCCGACGACTTTGAGTTCCGCAGCCATGGCTTTGGTGGCAGCCGTAATTTCCTCGATCATTGCCGGAGAAATATGACGCGGGGGCAGAATGCACGCGGAATCGCCGGAATGAATGCCCGCTTCCTCGATATGCTCCATGATGCCGCCGATAATCGTGGTTTTGCCATCGGAAATCGCGTCCGTATCTACTTCCATCGCATTTTCCAAAAAACGATCCAGTAATATCGGATGCCCCGGAGATGCCAGAATCGCCAGCCGGGTGAAATTTTCCAGCTCGCTTTGGTCATACACGATTTTCATGGCTCTGCCGCCCAAGACATAAGACGGTCTCACCACAACCGGATAGCCAATTTTTTCAGCCACTTTGACTGCTTCCTCGATGCTTGAGGCAGTCCCGTTGTCCGGCTGCATCAGACCGAGTTTTTTCAGCATGACCTTGAACAATTCCCGATCTTCGGCTTTGTCAATGCTTTCGGGCTGAGTTCCCAGAATCGGCACACCGGCTTTATGCAGCGGAACCGCAAGATTGAGCGGCGTCTGTCCCCCGAACTGCACAATCACGCCCATCGGCTTTTCGGTTTCCACGATATGCAGCACATCCTCGCGGGTCAGCGGCTCAAAATACAGCTTATCCGAAGTGTCATAATCCGTGCTGACGGTTTCCGGGTTGCTGTTGACCATGATGCTTTCCACGCCTTCTTCCCGCAAGGCAAATGAGGCATGAACGCAGCAATAATCAAACTCGATTCCCTGACCGATACGGTTGGGTCCGCCGCCCAGAATCATGACTTTTTTGCGATCCGAAACTCTGGCTTCGTTTTCTTCTTCATATGTCGAATAATAATAAGGGGTTGCTGCAATAAATTCCGCCGCGCAGGTATCCACGAGTTTATAGACCGGCCGTAGCCCAAGCTTTTTGCGATATTTCTCAATCTCCTGCTCGGTTTTTCCGATCAGATGCGCTATCTGAACATCTGAAAATCCCCAGGCTTTGGCGGTTTTGAGCAACTCTGGTTCGGGCAGAATATCTTTATGCTTGACAAGCTCTTGTTCCATTTCGATAATCTGCTGAAACTGATATAAAAACCAGGGATCAATCGCGGTCAGTTCGTAAATCGTGTCAATCGGAATTCCGGCTTTTAAGGCATGTCGCAGGTAAAAAATGCGCTGGGAATTGGGCGTTGCCAGCTTCTGCTTGATTTCCGTAACCGAAGGAAGCTTGCCCTCCGAATACATCAGTCCCTTGCCGTCCGCACCGAATCCGTATCGCCCGATTTCCAAAGATCGCAAGCCTTTCTGCAAAGCCTCTTTGAAGGTTCTGCCGATAGACATGGTCTCACCCACGGATTTCATGGCAGTGGTCAGATAATCTTTGGTTTCCGGGAATTTCTCAAATGTCCAGCGCGGAATTTTGACCACGCAGTAATCCAGAGTCGGCTCAAAGGACGCCATAGTTTCGCCGGTAATATCATTGGGAATTTCATCGAGCGTATAACCCACAGCCAGTTTTGCCGCAATTTTGGCAATCGGATAGCCCGTTGCTTTGGAAGCCAGCGCAGAGCTTCGGGACACACGCGGGTTCATCTCCACGATAATCATCTCGCCGTCTTTGGGATTGATCGCAAACTGCACGTTAGAGCCGCCGGTATCCACGCCGATTTCCCGCATGATGTCAATCGCGGCATTCCGCATCACCTGATATTCTTTGTCCGAAAGGGTCTGCGCGGGCGCGACTGTGATGCTGTCTCCGGTATGAACGCCCATCGGATCCACGTTTTCAATGGAGCAGATAATCACCACATTGTCGTTTTTGTCCCGCATGACCTCAAGCTCGTATTCTTTCCAGCCCAGAACCGACTGCTCCAGCATGATCTGATGAATCAGGCTCGCGTCCAATCCGGCTTTGGCGGTGATCTCAAGTTCTTCCGGGTTATATGCCACACCGCCGCCTGTGCCGCCGAGCGTAAAACTGGGTCGCACGATAATCGGAAAACCGATGTCTGCGGCAATGGTGCGGACTTCTTCCATGGTGTGGGCAATGCCGCTTCTGGGAATTTTTAGCCCGATTCTGGTCATTGCCTGACGAAACAAGTCCCGGTCTTCGGCTTTTTTGATGGCATGAACCGATGCGCCGATCATCTCCACGCCGAATTTTTCCAACACGCCCATTTCCGCGACCTTGACCGCAGTGTTGAGTCCGGTCTGCCCGCCCAATGTCGGCAGCAGCGCATCCGGGCGCTCTTTTTCGATAATCATTGCCACTGCTTCGGGAATCACCGGCTCGATATACGTGCGATGAGCGGTTTCGGGATCCGTCATGATGGTGGCAGGGTTGCTGTTGATGAGTACGACTTCATAGCCTTCTTCTTTCAAGGCTTTGCACGCTTGCGTACCGGAATAGTCGAATTCGCAGGCTTGACTGATAATGATCGGTCCAGCCCCGATGATCAGAATTTTCTTGATGTCAGTTCGTTTCGGCATAGTATTTTATCCAACTCACCAGATCGTATTGATACTTTTCGCTTTTCTCAGATTTCTGTCAGCAGTAACCAATGTGGTACCTCTGATAACAGATGTGGCGGCAATAATTCTGTCAGCAGGGTCTTTAATGACATCTGAGCCAAATTGTGCGGAAAGCTCTGCAATTTCAGGCGTAATCCCCTGAAGAATATAGTTATTTGCTTCAAAAAGCAGTTCGATAAATTCCTTATAGCTGCTATTCACCTGAATCCGTTGCTTTTCCATCAGCATAGCGATCTCCCATAATGAAATTTCGCAAAATATGATGCCGTTTCTCTGATTGGCTCTGAAAATAGCATTTTTTGCCTTTTCAGAAAGTTTTTCAGGTTTCAACGCATTCCAAATGATGACATGGGTGTCTGCAACAATCATTTCATACATTCCCATTCTTCCTCAATCGGAGAAAGCACATCTCCTACAAAAGCCGTTTTACGAAGCTCATCGAGCTTTTTTCTCGCCTTTTCCACCTTGTTATCCGGCGGAACCAGCCTTGCCACTTCACGACCTCGCAGAGTAATATTGATAATCCTGCCTGATTCGATTCTTCTCAGAATCTCTGTCAGATTCGATCTCAGTTCGCTTGCACATACACTTTCCATAAATACCTCTATATACGATTTCCAATGTCAGTTCGTTTCGGCATATTTTCAATTTCGGTATGATTTTCAAAATGTCAATTTGCAGACTCGGAATATATTCAAATCAGGCTTTTTATTCAAGAGATATTCTGATATAAGGCTGTATGATATGGATAATCAGAAAAAGGAGGCAGCTATGGGAACACTTGTGATCAGAATCCCCGAAGATATCAATGCGGAATGTGAGATTTCCGACTTCAAAATTACGGAAAAGCTCCTTAACATGCTCAAACTATCTGAGTATTCAGATAAAATAGCTGATCATATTGCTAAGGAGCATGAATGGAGAGCTTTGAAGGGAAAATACAAAGGCAGACTCAGTTCGGTAGATGAATTCATCCGAAGAAAGAAAGAGGAAAAAAATCTTGAATTATGAAAACTTATGTCTTTGATGCCTGCGCTCTTATCGCTTTTTTCAATCAGGAACAAGGCGCGGATAAAGTCGAAGATGTGCTGATGATGAAGAACTGTTCCCGCCTGATGTCTGTTATCAATATCTATGAAGTCTGTTATGACGCTGCTAAAAGCTCAGGCATTGATGAAGGAATGAAACTTTATCATGAAATCAGAAAATTACCCATAAGTATTATTCGTAAAATCGGAGAAAACGTATTGAAAGAAGCAATCGGCTTCAAAGTCGCTTATAAGCTGTCGGTTGCAGATTCATTCGCTTTGGGACTTGCAAAGGTAAATAATGCAATGCTGGTAACTGCTGATCATCATGAGTTCGATATAGTTGAAAAAGCAAAAGCGCTTGAATTTTATTGGATTCGGTGAGCCATGCCCAAAGACTTCTCCCATCAGGACTTGCGAGGCAGATCATTCAAAAATCAGGATTTGACCGGAGCGAATTTCAGCCATGCGGATATTCGCGGGGTAATTTTCAAAGGCGCGATATTGAAACGCGCGAATTTTGCCAATGCCAAAGGCGGAGTTACGAAAAAGTCATTTGCAGTGTATCTGTTGATGGTATTAGTTTTGTCATTTTTGGCAGCCTTTTTTATAGCTATCTGTAATATTTGGCTACATACGATTTTAAAATGGATATTGAGTACATCCAAAGCCAATCTGAAAACAAACATTATGACTCACCTTACGCAGTAATTTGATCTGTCTGTGTACAAACGGCTTGAAATGCGTATTTTTCCTCAGAGCGGAAAGAGCAGACAGAGAATCCGCGGATCTGCGGAAAATCAGAGCCTTTGAAAATTACTGCGTAAGGTGAGA
>CAZMDM010000303.1:0-6732 GCA_964564775.1 uncultured Desulfonema sp.
GTTCTGAGTCCTTTCCGAACCGCGACTTGTCTGATTTTATCCGCGCTTGAATTTGCAATGATTTCTTTGCGAATATCGTCATCCACTGCCAGATATTCGAAAATTCCGGTTCTGCCTTTGAATCCGGTTCCCCGGCATAACTCACAGCCTTCTCCGGCAAAAAAGCGAAGGCGTTTTGCTTCATCAGGCTTCAGATTCATGGCTTTGATCAGCCTTGCTTCGGGTCTGACTTCGATTTTGCAGTTATTGCAGATCACTCTGACCAGTCGCTGTGCCAATATGCCCAGCAGAGTGGAACTGAGCAGAAAATTTTCAACGCCCATATCCAGCAATCTCGTGATGGCTCCGGGCGCATCGTTGGTATGAAGCGTGCTGAACAGCAGGTGTCCGGTCAACGCGGATTGAATTGCAATTTCCGCAGTTTCCTTATCCCGGATTTCGCCGACCAAAATAATATCCGGGTCTTGGCGCACAATAGAACGCAGTCCACCGGCAAATGTCAGCCCGATTTTGGGATTGACCTGAATCTGATTCACTCCGTGTAGCTGATATTCCACTGGGTCTTCGAGCGTAATAATCTTGCTTTCGGGTGAATTGATTTTTGCCAAAGTTGTGTAAAGTGTCGAAGTTTTGCCGCTTCCGGTGGGACCGGTAACCAGAATCATTCCATAAGGCTGCGAAATCAATTCCGAATATTCAGCCAGCAGATCATGCGGAAAACCGATCTTTTTCAAATCCAGAACCAGTGTTTCCCGATCCAGAATTCGCATAACCAGACTTTCGCCGTACAAGGTCGGCACTGTGGAAACACGGAAATCGATTTCCCGATCCGCAATTTTCAGCTTGATCCGACCGTCCTGCGGCAGTCTCCGCTCGGCAATATCGAGTTTGGACATGATTTTGACGCGGGAAATAATCGCTGCCTGAAGCCGCTTGGGCGGAGATTCGACATCATTTAGAACACCGTCAATGCGGTATCTGACCTTGAATTCGTGTTCGAACGGCTCGAAGTGAATATCGCTAGCCCTGAGTTCAACCGCATTGAGGATTAGACGGTTGACCAGCCGGATAATCGGGGCTTCGGATGCCATATCGCGCAGATGATCCACATCCGCCTCATTTTCCACCGAAATCTCATACAGCCCTTTTCCGGCTTCCTCGATAATGGTTTCGATAGACTGACTTCCGACACCATAAAGCCGCTCAATGGTTTCAAGAATATCTTCTGCCCTGCCTTCGACAACTTTCACATGAACATTATATGCAAATTCCAATGCCTGAACCGTATCAACGTCATCAGGTTGTGATGTTGCAATCGCAAGCGTGCTGTTCTGCAATGACAACGGCACGAATTTGGCGTGTTTCATAAATCTGACCGAAAGATTTTCCAGCATTACCGGCTCTTTTGGATAATCGTTATAAGAGAGGATTGTCATACCTTCCATGTTCGAATCATCTGCTGCCTTTCTTTGGCATTATCATTGTCATCTATTATCTATCACAATCGGACAATTCTTTCAAACCTTAATCAAGAATCTCCAATTCCCGCAGATATGGACGGTTCAGAAAAATATTGACTCAGACCTCTTAATGTGTGATAGAAAATAAAAATCATTTTGTCTGATCAGAAGGAGTTGTAATCAATGAGAAAGATAATGAATCTGCGTTGCAGAAGCAATCTGATAAGCATCCTGATCGTTGTGATGATCCTATCCGGCTGTTCTTCGATTTCGAAAATCGGCGATAAAACCCGAAAACTTACTAAAAAGATTACATTTTCAGGCGGAGGTTTGAAAAAGAAAATCAGTATTGCGGAAGTTCGGGAAAGCCCCTTATTTCAGAAAACTCTGACGGAAAATATCGGACAGATATGTCCCGATCTCCTGCAGAAACCGCTTTCTCTTGCGGACAATTTGGATACGATGAGCATTGTTCGGATCGGGCGGGAAAACGGCTTAAATGCGGTTGTCAGAGGACGGGTCGGAACAGTCAGTGTGAGCAGAGAAGAAAAAGGCTTTCCCATGTTCAAAAAACTCCGTTATGAAGCTTCCATATCGGCTTCAATCGAGCTTTACGACATGACCACTGCTGCAAAACTTTTCGACGGAAACCTCAGCCGAAATATAGAAATCGGAGAAAACGATGCCGAACTCATCAAATCCGGCAGGCGAAATCTCGCCTCTGCTGTTTCGGACGATGCGCTTGCAGAGATGGCAGCCGAATTTGCGGGCAATATCTGTGATATTGTTTCCAAACAGAGTTGGCAAGGCTATGTTCTGTCGGTTGACAAAAATATCGTCAGGCTTTCTGCCGGAAAAGATACGGGGCTTCAGCCCGGAGCTCTGCTGGAAGTCTATGATCCGGGAGAACCTGTCAAAGGTGCGGAAGGACAGCAATTTTTCAAGTACGGAACTAAAATTGCCGAAATCAAAGTGATTTCCATATCGGATACTTATTCGGAAGCCATTGTGTTTTCAGGAAGAAATATCCGAGAAGGATGCTGGGTAAAAGAGAAGTGATATTTATCATGAAAAATATGCCAGTATCGCGGATACAGGGAATTAACTCTCCCATGCCGTGAAACGGCAACGCGATGAAGGATCGGATTTCAATCCGAGAAAAACAAAAGGGATTTCCGCAAGATCACGAAAATCCCTCCGAAATTACTGAAGCGTTACCGCCATCATTTCGAATGTATGCAGATCTTCCCAAATTTCCATCTGCTGATTATGATCCCGTTCCAAAATACAGCGAAGACTCAATGCACAGAATTTATTGCACATCGTGTCGTTACTTCTGAAATCTCCGAAACATCCGACATGATCTTCGTATTGCTGCTCCTGATCCGCCATGATCCCTATCCCATTTTCACTATTGAAGCAATGATCGCATTTCGTCGTGGATACAGCCATTGGTTGCCAATATCTCCTTTTTTTCCAAACTGAAAGGATTGTTTGAAAAATCCGTAATTGTTGCGCCGGCTTCAGTCGCAATCAGAAATCCCGCTGCCGTATCCCATGGCTTGAGATTCTGTTCCCAGAATCCGTCAAATCTGCCAGATGCCACATAACATAAATCTATTGCTGCGGATCCGAGTCTTCTGACTGCCTGAGATGCCATCATGCAGGCTGAAAAGCGTTTCAGAAACGGCTCCGGACTTTCTTTGAAGTTATAAGGAAAACCTGTTACCAGAAGGCTTTCCGATACAGTTGCGGTTTGAGAAACCCGAATGGGTCTGCCGTTCAATTCCGCGCCTTGCCCGATCACCGAGGTGAACAATTCGCCGCTGACCGGATTGAATACGACTCCTGCCATAATTTTTTCCTGATATGAAAAAGCAATGGATACGGAAAATATACCGAGTTGATGGGCAAAATTGGTGGTGCCGTCAAGAGGGTCAATGATCCAGCAGCAATCGGGGTTATTATGGCTTGCCCCGCTTTCCTCAGCCAATACGGAATGATCGGGAAATTTCGAGCGGATCATCTCTGTAATGATTTTTTCCGAGCCGATGTCCGCCTGAGTTACCAAATCAACCGCGCCTTTTTTGCGAATATCCGCGTGTCCCAGACAACTGACGATAAACTCGCCAGCCTTGTATGCCGCAGAAATACCGATGCGTTTGATGAGTTCGATGTCCATAGTTTCTTCATCTTTATCCTTTTTTCACAGGATGTCAACCCATAAATCTCATGCGGTAACTGCTTTTTTCCAATTTTCTGCATATATCGTTGAAAATTTTAAAGTGTCCGTTTCAATGCCTCTATATCGGGCTGAACCGTTTCTTCGTCTCCGAGTCGGAAAATTGCCACAGATTCGTTGAGCTGATCCGACATTTTTGCCAGATTCTTCATTGCCACAGCAGTTTCACGGCTTGCCGCAGAGGTCTGAGAACTGATTTCTCCGACTTCTTCCATGGTTTTGGCAATATTTTCGGATGCTCTTGCCTGCTGTTTGGATGCCATAGAGATGGATTGAATCAGTTCGCTCAACTGAATCGAAACCGTTTCGATCTGCTGAAGCTTGGAGCGTGCGCCGTCGGCAAGTTTCGAGCCTTCGACAACTCTCTGAATACTTTCTTCCATACTGATTCCGGCTTCATGGATTTCCGCCTGAATATTTTTGATCAGCGTATCAATCTGCTTGGTGGCATTGGTGGAACGCTCGGCAAGACGCTGAACTTCTTCGGCAACCACTGCAAATCCGCGTCCCGCGTCCCCTGCCATTGCCGCCTGAATCGAGGCATTCAATGCCAGAATCGAGGTTCTGTCCGCAATATCATTAATCAACTGCACAATATTGCCGACTTCCTGAGAACTTTCGCCCAGCCGTTTGATAGCTCTCGCGGTTTCCTGAACATGCTCCCGGATGGATTCCATAGCCTTATTGGTATCCCGAACTGCTTCCGCACCTTCACGGGCATTTTTGGTAGCCCGCTCCGATACTGCCGCAGACTGGGCAGCATTTTCAGCCACCTGCTGAATGGAGGTGGACATTTCGTTGATTGCGGCAATCGCGTCCGATACCTGAACTGCCTGAATCTCACTGGTTTCTGCCAGATTTTCGGTAGAAGTGCTGACCTGATGTGCGGTTGCACTGACCTGAAGCGTTACTTCTTTTACATTTCTGACAACCCGACTCAGTTGTTCCGCCATTTCATTGAACGCATCGGCAATCGCGCCGGTTAAGTCTTCGCTGACTTCGGCTCTTGCAGTCAGATCACCTTCGGCAAGTCCGCTGATTTCTTCCAGCAGGTGCATGACCGATGCCTGCATGGCTTTTTTCTCTTCACCGCTCTGAATCAGTTTCAGCGTGTTGTCCAGCATGGCATTGAGACTTTTGGAAAGCTGCCCCAGCTCGTCATTCGGCAAAGGCTCCGCACGGGCATTGAAATGTCCCTCATTGATTTCGCTGAATACCGAAATAATTTTCTGAATCGGTCTGACAACAGTTCTGTCGGTTACCATCCATATCACGGCAATAATCAGCATCATCATTACCGTACTGATCAGCAGGGTTGTTACCGGAATACCTGTGTAAGACCCCATCAACGTCATCAGAATAATCGTGATGGCTATCACAACGGTTGACACAATGCTGATCTGAAGTTTCGCACCGATTGTCAGATCCGAAAGCTGCTTTCTGATATGCTCCACCATAGCCTCCTTTGAATGCCTGATCCTGCGTTTCTTTTAGCTTTTTTTCAGCAGTTTTGCAACCGTATTGAGCAGGTCCTGTTCCACAATCGGTTTGGCAATATAGGCGTCCGCGCCCTGTTTCATTCCCCAGAAACGGTCTGCTTCCTCGGATTTGCTGCTGACCATCACGATTTTGATGTTGTGCGTATCCGGCGAGGTTTTGATCTGACGGCAGACCTGAAAACCGTTTTTCTTGGGCAGAATAATATCGAGAAGAATCAGACACGGCTGATACTGAGATACTTTCTTCAGAGCGTCTTCTCCGTCTTCTGCCGTAACTACTTGATAACCATTATTTTCCAAAAGTTCTTTGAGCATTTTCAGATTGGTCGGACTGTCTTCGACCACCAGAATAAGGTCTTTTGCCATATCCTTCTCCTTGTAGGGGTTGAATATCTTTAACCCTTACCGAAAGTTCCGTTCAAAATATCATCCATGCTGACACACAGCAAATATCCCTCTTCCCATTCGTAAAGCCCTCTGACCAGATGCGGTTTGGGGATCCAGTCAGATGAGCTTGCAGGCGTACATGCAATCGGGAGAGCCATCATTCTCAACGCTCCGAATACTTTTATCACAGCACACGCGTCTTCGGCAAGATTGACCGAACCTCTGACCAGTATCAGGCGATGAGAATACTCACTCTCCGAGATCGAAAATCCCAGACATTCTTCCAGACACAATACCGGAACCGCGTGATCTCGCCATCTGGCAATGCCTTTGACGCAGGGCGGCGAAAACGGAACCGGCGATATGCCGATATCCCGAAAAATATCTTCCACCTGCCGGACACTGAACAGAAAGTAAACTTTCTTTCCGGCTTTTTCCGGCACCGATGCCTGAAAAACAACGATTCTCATATTCGTCCGGCATGTCCTTCCAAGATATGGCGGATACGCTCCGCGCCGCGCTGTGCCGAAGCTTTCAGCGCATAATCCAGACTTTTGATCATCATATCGGCAATCACATCTTCCCGGACAATGTGATGAAGCATTTCTTCCACATCTTCGGAAATCGGCGTTTTATCGGCATATCCTGCTTCGGGATTGAGCATCAGTACCGGACGATCTTCATACCAGAACACTTTCGGAAACCACTCTGCCGCTTTCACACCGAATATTTTGGGCAGAGGTCTGATTTGACCCGATTGTGCGGGAACCACCCGCTCGATTTTATCCACCATCAGCGCCATTATCTTATTCCGAACCGTGATAAACATCAGCTTTTTGTTCCCGATCATCTCTGGAGAATATTTCTCTCCGATAACCATCGAAAAATCGCACAAAGGAACATCGTCTCCGGTCTCCGATACATAACTTGCTCCGTCATGTCCGTATTTCATCATCGCGGGGCTGGGGCGGTGAATACTTCTGACCACCGGAAGTTCTAGCCCGAAATATTTGTTTCCGGCGATAAACAAGAGAATTTCTTTCATGATTTTACCTTTGATTTCGGAATGATACGTTTTCCAGACTTTTCCGTAAGCCATTTTCCGATTTCTGCCGGTGCGCCAATATGCTGAACTACTCCCAAT
>CAZMDM010000304.1:0-3479 GCA_964564775.1 uncultured Desulfonema sp.
AATATATACCGAAAGGAGAGGAGCGGGTCAATGAACTTTTCAAAGAAGCCTTGACTTGTATTCGGGGCTTACGATATAGAGAGGAAAATAATTTTGGCAAATCGGAGATTGTTTTGAAAATAAATTCGGTTTCGGAATATATCAATCAACTGAAACTCAGAAAAGTGTTTCTTTTCAATGATAAAGTTGAAAATTTATATGATTTCTGGGAAAGCCCGAATCTTATCGTCTCTGATGGCGCATACGGTGTTTCAGGGTTCAAGGGAGATACACATTCTGCCGATGACCTGCCGGAATGGTACGAACCACACATTCGGGAATGGTCCAAGAAAGCCGGAGCGGGGACTACGTTGTGGTTTTGGAATACGGAAATCGGCTTTGCCAAAGTCCATCCTGTTTTTGAGAAATATGATTGGGAATATGTCAGTTGCAATATTTGGAATAAAGGCGTGCAGCATATTGCCGGAAATTGCAATTTAAAAATATTGAAGACATTTCCGATAGTTACAGAAGTGTGTGTTCAATATGTCAGAAAGCCGATTTTTCGAATCAACAATCAGAAAGCTGATTTGAAAGAATGGCTGAGACACGAATGGTGCAGAGCGGGCTTGAGCCTTTATCAAGCCAATGAAGCATGTGACATTGCAAATGCCGGAAGCCGGAAATATCTGACAAAAGATCATTTGTGGTATCCGCCGCCGGTAGAGCATTTTGAAAAATTGGTTATTTTCGCCAATCACTTTGGTGATCCCGAAAGAAAACCTTATTTTTCGGTTGATGGCATAGCCCCTCTTTCCAAACAGGAATATGCGAAATTATTTTCCATATTCAAGGGAAGATACGGAATTACGAATGTGTGGGAAGAACCGCCTCTGCATTCCAGAGAGCGTATAAAAGTGAATGGTTCCGGCAAATATTTTCATCTGAATCAGAAGCCTCTGCGCCGGATGCAATTGATTGTCAGCGTATCATCCGACAAGGATCAGATCGTTTGGGAGCCATTCGGAGGGCTTTTTTCCGCGAGTCTGGCAGCGCATCAGCTTGATCGTAAAGTATATGCGGCTGAAGTTGATGAATTTATTTTTGAAACGGGCTTAAAGCGTTTTATTTCTTTATATCATCATCCGCAAAAAAGTATTTTTGAAAATTCTGAAAAATCTGTGTATAAGGAATATGCGCTTGCTTGAACCGATACGACAACTTCCGAGTGAAGAGTGGGAACATTATAGCGTTTGGCATAAAGTATATGATCTGATTGAATCATTGCCGAATCATTTCAAATCCGAAATCGTTATCAAAGGTATAAATGTAACGGATATTTACGCCATAGGCAATTTATTTTCGGCAATAATCGAATCTCAGATTGTTGATATATTAAATAAGCTGCGTGATATTTGGGATAGTGAGAATAAATATTCGAATTATTCGTTTATCAGGCAGTCACAGACTTTTCCCGACATACTTCTTGCTAACCTTCAGAAAAATAATGATATCATTTTCGGTATAGAATTAAAAGCATGGTATGTGTTTTCAAAAGAAAGCGAGCCGAGTTTCCGATTTACCATTGATCCCGATGCGTGTAATTTTCCTGATTTATTGGTCGTTATTCCCTGGTTTTTATCCGAAGTTATTTCCGGAACGCCGAGCTTGCTTTTTCCTTATATCGAAATAAGTCGTTATGCTGCCGAATACAGAAACTATTATTGGACACGCTCGAGAGAGCATTCGGCACGAAGCAGTGCCATTATCAGACCGTCCGAAATACACCGACATCCTTATCCTCAAAGCAAAACAGAGGCTTCCGATGCTGCTGAAAACGATAAAGGAAATAATTTCGGCAGAATTGCAAGGGCTGGCTTGCTTGATAATTATCTTACAAAAATAAAAACTATCAACTATTTAGGGATCAGAGTTTCGCATTGGATGAAATTTTTCAAAGTGATGTCGGAAAACAGAACAGGTGAAGAAATTGACAAGCAGTTGGATAACATACTTGAAACAATCAGAGCAGAAGTCGGGGTCGAGAAAAAACAATCCGAAATGCAGATAATTATGATGAAAATTATAGAACAGTTAAAGCATCTGAGGAAGTATTTGCTGTAACTTTCGAACTACAAGGAGGAAAATCATAAGCCATGCCCATGTCAGAAGGCTTCAGAAATCGCCTTTTTCCGGTATTGAAAAACATTGCAGCGCATTATCGAACCCCTTTTCACATCTATGACGAAGCCGGTATCCGGGAGACCGGGGAGCGTCTGAAACGGGTGTTTTCCGGTATTGGCGGATTCAGAGAATATTTTGCGGTCAAAGCCCTGCCCAATCCCCGAATTTTGGAAATTATGAAAACAATGGGATTCGGATTCGATTGCAGTTCGATTACCGAATTGCTCTTAAGCCGCAAAATCGGCGCTCGCGGGGAAGAGCTGATGTTCACTTCGAACAACACGAGCCAAGAAGAATTTTTAGTCGCGGAATCAGACGGCGGCAGCATTCTGAATTTGGATGATATAACCCTGATTGACAAAGTGCCGAAACTGCCCGAACTGATCTGCTTTCGATATAACCCCGGCGCCGAAAGAACCGGCAATTCCATCATCGGAAATCCGATTGAGGCAAAATATGGGGTCAGCAGTGATCAGATTATTGACGCATACCGGATTGTTAAAGAACGCGGCTGCAAGCGTTTCGGGCTTCATACCATGCTCGCGTCCAATGAACGCAATTATACTTACATGACAGATACTGCTGCAATGATTCTGAAGCTTGCAGAAAAAATCGGCAAAACCCTGAATATCCGATTCGAATTTGTCAATATCGGCGGAGGCTTGGGCATTCCGTATCGCCCTGAAGATCAGCCGCTCGATCTTGAATCCATGGCAGCAGACATCATGCGCCTGTTTGACGAGTTCAAAGCCCGGAACGGATATGCGCCGAGCTTATACATGGAAAGCGGGCGATATATGACCGGACCTCACGGAGCGCTGGTTACTACGGCAATCAACCGCAAAAATATTTACCGCACTTATATCGGTGTGGATTCCTGCATGTCTTCTCTGATGCGTCCGGGAATGTACGGCGCGTATCATCATATCAGCGTATTGGGCAAAGAAGATCAGCCCAAAATCCTGATTGCCGATGTGGTCGGATCCTTATGCGAAAACAATGATAAATTCGCAATTCAGCGTGAACTGCCCGAAATTTCAGATGGAGATATTCTGGTTATCCACGATACGGGCGCTCATGGTCATGCCATGGGATTCAATTACAACGGCAAGCTCAGACCCAAAGAACTTCTGCTACGGATAGACGGCTCGGTCGAACTGATCCGCCGGGAAGAGACACCGGAAGATTATTTTGCAACGCTGAATTTCAAGGCGGATGTGATGAAACTTGCCTGCTTATAACTCTCCGATTTTTATCCGCCTGTTGTTCAATCGCTACCTATCTCTCCAATCCTCTCATCAGTTTGTTTGTGTCGG
>CAZMDM010000305.1:0-9737 GCA_964564775.1 uncultured Desulfonema sp.
CAAATTTTGTAGATTGCGAAAGTTTTGCAAAACCTGAGAGTTTCATTTTTTATCAACTCTGCTTTTGAGCCGAAGTTGAAAAAAATCGGATAGCAGCCCGAAGGACATGAACGTTGTGTTCAAAAACTGTCCGAAGTATTGCTTTGGGAAACTCGGAAAATACATTATAGTCGCCTTCCATTCTGTTTTCATAGAATTTTCTTATAATCTTGCCATATTTTCTATCAATGAGATTTCCTTTTACATAAATTTTATTGAACCATCCAATCAACTGCTCATGTTTGGATGTCTTGAAGCGGTTTTTGATTGCCAGTGCTGAAAGTATATAGTAAATACCATAATAAATTCTGTTCACTGCCAAAGATAGCTGATTATTTTCGATCAGAAATTTTACCTGACAAATACTTTCCGAACTTTTATCAACATGATGTTGAATCAATAGTTCCCGATCCTGATCAGAAAGTGTCATAGCACAATACCCTTTTCAAGAGCATCCGCGATGAATGCTTGTTTGCCTTTCACTGTTTCCAGTTCATAATTTGAAATCAGCCGAATATCCGTCAGAATATCATATTCGAAATCAACTTCCCAAGTTTTATCATAAATATTGTTTTTCAATTTCCAGTCATAAGGTTTTTTGAGTATGACCAGAATATCATAATCGGAATGATCTTCGGATTTTCCGCTAACTCGTGAACCATAGAGGATTACTTTCTCAATATCGTCCGGAAAATTTTTTACAAGCAATTCTCTGAGTTCTTTCAAGGCTTTCATAACTCTTCGTTTTATCATAGCATCATCACTTACTCTCTGATTCCTGCCACAACTTTCGCAAGGCTTTCAGATGTTCATTTTCATCAAACAAAGCCCCGACGTAGATCTCAAATCCTTTCACCGCCTGAGATTTCAATATCTCAGACTCGGCTTTTGCCTCAAGCTGATACTGCTTTCTTTTCAGAACATACTGTTCAACACTCCGAAACCCGGGATCAATGATCCAGTATTCTTTCACACCGTGTGCTTCATAATCTTCGAGCTTGACAGTTCTGTCAATATCCCGTGTGGGAGGCGATAAGACCTCGGCAATAAAATCAGGCGCAGGAAATTTCATCTGTTTGGGTTTGAATTTCGCGGATTTTTTGGAAGACCAGAAACATACGTCCGGTTCATAATCATTACGGGTCAGCGAAATCATCATTTTTTCATGCCCCACATAGCCGATCTTGTGAAGCATCACATAAGAACGCAATAACATCATCAGATTTGTTGATGCAAATTCATGTTCGAGTTTTACAGGTGAATGCACGATAATCTCTCCGTTGATAAATTCGGCTTTCTGCTGTTCAGTGATATCTTCATAAAACTGTTTCCGCCGCCGCCGTTCCTCCGAAAGCAACGAGCGGATATGACGGTTGTATAAGACCAGTTTCGGAGATCGTACGAATGATTCCAATAGTGTTTCCATAAAAACTCTCTGTATGTTTTTTTATCACCTGCACCCCTGATTACCATAATCGGCGGTGGGATGCAATGCTTTGTAATCAGGATTGAAGGATAGGATCGCGGCTGTCCAACACCTGTCTCAGGGTTTCGGCAAGTTCTCTTTTGATGACGGGTTTCATAATAAATTCATTGAACCCCATCTGTCTGGCTCTTTCCCGTGTGTGGGTATCATTGAATCCGCTGCATAATATCATCGGAATATCGGATCTGACCCGCCTGATTTCGGAAGCAAGCTGCTCCCCGCTCAGTTTGGGCATATTCTGATCCGTAAGAATCAGATCGAAATTATCCGGCTGTGAACAAAACACCGCCAGTGCTTCAGCGCTATCCTGAAACGCGGTAATCCGATAGCCCAGTTTTTCAAGCATCTGTGTTACCATTATCAGAACGGATTCTTCATCGTCTGTTACCAAAATCCGTTCGGTCCCGCAGGGAATGGGACGTTCTTCGACATGACCGTGTTCCGCGTTCTGAGAGATTTCGATTCGGGGCAGATAAATATGAAAACTGGTTCCGATATCCGGTTCGCTATATACCCGAATCTCTCCTTTGCAACTCTGAACAATGCCGAAGACCACTGCAAGCCCCAAGCCTGTTCCCTCACCCGGTTTTTTGGTCGTAAAATACGGATCGAAAACACGTTCCATAATTTCTTTGCTCATTCCGTGTCCCGTATCGCTGACTGTCAGTCTGAGATAGCTGCCCGGACGGATATCATAAGTCCCTTCCGCATCCACCTCCACTTCGTTCAGTGCGATTTCAAGCGTACCGCCTTTCTTTTGCATCGCGTGCCATGCGTTATTGCACAGATTCATCATAATCTGATGAATCTGGGTAGGATTCGCAAGAACAGGTCCGCACTTTTTATCAATCCTCTGCCTGATGGTAATGTTTGCCGGAAGTGTCGAGCGGATCAGTTTCAGTGCTTCTTTGATCAGAGGCTGAATCTGAAGAGATGTGAACTGCTCGCTGCTGTTGCGGCTGAATGTCAGGATATGCTGAACCAGTTCTTTTGCCCGATTCGCGGCTTTCATGGCTTCTGACAATTGCTTTTTGCTCCGGCTGTTTTCCGGCATATCCTCCATCGTCATTTCGATATACCCCATGATCGGAAACAAAATATTGTTGAAATCATGGGCAATGCCGCTTGCCATCGTACCGAGCGCCTGACGCTTCTGAGCATCCTGAAGCTGACGCCAGAGTTTATTTTTTTCTTCTTCGGATCGCCTGCGCTCGCTGATATCCCGCGCCACCGTAAGAATTGCCATATCATGGAGATAATTGATTTTCCGGGTATTCAACTCGACAGGCAGAAAAGAGCCGTCCTTACATACATATTCGGTTTCAACCACCACATTCTGATTTTCCGACAAGGTTTCCAGATAATGCTGACGACAGTGAGCAGCTTTGCAGAATCGGGTAATATTCATTCCGATCAGTTCTTCCCGGCTGTATCCCAGATATTCGCAGGCTTTCCGATTGACATCTATCAATCTGCCGTCAACATGGGAGACGAAAATCGCATCGCTGGCACTGTTGAACAAGGTTCTGTAGCGCTTCTCGGATTCCACCAGAAATTCGCGCGATCTCTTGCGCTCGAGTCTGGTTCGGATTGCGGTAATTCCATACGCCATGTCTCCGGCAAGCCCCATGAGCAGTTCCACTTCAGCAGCATCAAACGCGTCCGCGTCTGCCGAATAAATTCCCAATACTCCGAAAGTCCGCTCTTCTCTGCCTAATGGCAGGGATACAGCAGAAGCATATCCGCGTCTGAGGGCTTCATCACGCCACGGCGCCAGTCTCGGATCCGTGAGAATATTTCGGGTAACACAGGGTTTGCCGCTGCGAATTGCAGGTCCGCTGAGTCCTTGTCCATATATGCTTTTTTCATCCAAACTGATATTGAGTATATCCGTATAATTCTCATCATATCCCCAGCTGCAGACCGGACGCACAGTTTTATCAAACCCGTCTTCGACATATCCTACCCATGCCAATACATATCCGCCTTTTTCCACAATAATCCGGCAGATATTTTCCGCAAGCCTGATCTCATCATCCGTATAAAACAGCACATTTCGGCACTCACTCAGCATTGCCAGAGCGCGGTTGAGACGGATCAGGTTTTCTTCCGAAAGTTTTCTTTCGATAATTTTTCCGGTTCTCTGGGCAATATTTCTCAGTAACAATCGTTCCTCTTCCAGAAAAATATCTTCACCCTCCTCAGATTGACTCTCCGAATAACAGGCTTCCAGTTTTCCCATAGGCACGCCATAAACCGGAATATCAAAAGACTCTTTCATACAAGTATCCGTAAAATTAGATGTCCTGAATTCTTTACGGTCAAAAATAATTCCGGCAGATGCATGTTTGGGATGTCGTAGTGCCGGAGGAATCAGCCTGACAATGCCCTGAAGAATATCATCCAAAGAACCGATATTGCTTTCGAGAATCTCCGAAATACTATACAGACAGTTCAGTTCTTTGATCCGTTTATCCAAATCGGAAGTCCGCCGTTTCAAAGCTTCCTCTGCATCCTCCAATGCCTTCAGCACTTCGTCAAATCCGCTCCGGGACAGAAATCGCTTTGCGGCTTTGATGCCCTGTTCTTCTGTCTGCGCCGTAAATACCGAAGAATGGGGGAACAGATAGTGCAATTGTTCGGATATCTGATTTAAAACAGCGTTATTTTCATCAATCACCAGAATTTTCGTCATAACGATCTTCTCTTGCTGATGTTATACGGACTTCAACGTTCCGCAGGAAGCGATAGTATATCCGATAACATCAGTCAAGACCATAAGATAGATTATTTTGTTGCTTTCAACTGCTCCCAAAATCGTTCATAAGTTAAAATGGCATCTCCCACGTCGGTCTGAAATTCGCCTTTTCTGACAATATCCTCATCAGGATACACGGTTTTGTTGTTTCTGACTTTGGGGTCCATCAGCTTGACCGCTTCGATATTCGGCGAAGCATATCCGACACCTTCGCTAATCATCTTGGCAATTTCCGGTCTGAGAATGAAATCAATGAATTTATAGGCATTTTCAACATTTTTCGCACCTTTGGGAATGGTCATGCTATCCATCCACAGCATCACACCTTCTTCGGGATAGATGAAGCTGATCTTGGGATTTTCTTTGGCAGCCATGTAAATTTCGCCGTTCCAAATCATACCGATCACCACCTCCTTGTTCAAAAATGCATGCTTGGGAGAATCAGAAGCAAAAAGTTTGATATTGGGCTTGAGTTCGACAAGTTTCCGATAAGCCTCCTCGATATGTTTCGGGTCTTTGTCATTTCCCGAATACCCCAGCACCTTCAAAGCCATGCCGAAGACCTCTCTCTGGTCATCGTTCAGCAGCAGTTTGCCTTTGAATTGCGGTTTCCATAAATCTTTCCAACTCCTGATCGTATCGGCTTTGACAACCTGAGTATTGACGCCGATACCGGTTGCGCCCCACAAGTACGGCACACTGTATTTGTTCTGGGGGTCATACGGCTTGTCCAGCAATTCCGGGTTCAGATTTTTGAAGTTGGAAAGCTTGGATTTGTCAATGGGCTGAAGCAAACCGTCCGCGATCATCCGGTTGACAAAATAATTGGACGGAAACACCAGATCATAGCCTTCGCCCTTGACAATACTGAGCTTGGCATACATGGATTCGTTGCTTTCATAAGTCGAATAAATGACTTTGATGCCGGTTTCTTTCTGAAACTGAGCCAGAACTTTGTCCGGCATGTATTCTGTCCAGTTGAAGACAAACAATTCTTCTGCCGCATAAATATTCGAGCTGAAGAGTAAAACAAGAAGAAGACCCCAAATTTTTTTCATATACCCTCCCATGTCCCGGAAATGAATTTCCGGGCTATTATCTGTCGTCCCGAAGCCCCGAAATAAATTTCAGGGCTGTAAGCCGGGCGATTTATCGCTCGGTACAATTCTTTTTCAGATTAACTATTACGAATCGCACCCGTTTTGCATTTTGCACTGCTTTTCTAGTTTCCGGTTTTCAGTCGCTCCCAATATTTCTGATACTCCACAACTGCGCTGCCCACATCAGCGAAAAATTCGCTTTTTTTGAGAATTTCAGGATCGGGAAAAATCGTTTTGTTTTCCTGAAGCTCTTTGCTCATCAGATTGACTGCTTCTTTGTTCGGCGTGGAATACCCGGTTTCCTCACAAACTATTTTTGCATGTTCGGGGCGCAGCATAAAATCGATGAATTTGTGGGCATTATCCACATTTGCCGCTTCTTTCAGGATTGCCATGCTGTCTATCCAGACCATCAGCCCCTCTTCGGGATAAATAAATTTCACTTTTTTGTTTTCTTTGTTTGCCCGGAACACATCGCCGTTCCAGTTGATGCCGATCACTACATCGTTGTTCAGAAAGGGCTGAATCAGCATATCCGGCGAAAATACCCGGACATTGGGAAACAGGGTTTTGAGTTTCTGATAAGCCTGTTCGATATGAGCAGGGTCTGTGTCATTGATGGAATAACCCAATACTTTCAACCCCATACCGAAGACTTCCCGAAGATCGTCAATCAGCAGCACTTTTCCTTTGAATTCCGGTTTCCATAAATCTTTGAAACTTCTGACACTATCGGGCTTTACTTTTTCGCTGTTGATGCACAAACCTGTTGATCCCCAGAGATACGGCACACTGTATTTGTTGTCAGGATCAGACGGCTTGTTCAGAAACATGGGATCGAGGTTCTTGAAATTCGGCAGCTTGGCTTTATCAATCGGCTGAAGCAGCCCTTCTTTGGACATGCGATCCACATAAAAAGTGGAAGGCACGACAATATCATAGCCTTTACCCTTGAGAATTTTGATTTTGGCATACATGGCTTCGTTGCTGTCATAAGACGCATGAATGATTCTGATGCCGCTTTCTTTTTCAAATGCTTTTACAACCTTATCTATCATGTAATCCGAAAAATTGAACACATACAATTCCTGTCCGGCTGATGCCATCATCGGAATCAACACCATTACCAGCATTGTCAGCAGTTTTTTCATGATTTTTTCTCCCGAATCAAAAGTTGTGATATAGTTACCGAAATCAGCGTCAGCACAAAAATCACCGTGCTTAACGCATTGATCTCCGGCTTGATGCCCAAACGTACCATCGAATAAATCTTCAACGGCAGAATCTCGAATGAGGGACCGGTTACAAAAAAACTGACCACACAGTCATCTATCGAAAGCGTGAAACTCAGAAGCCACCCGGAAATCACCGCAGGCATAATCATCGGCAGAATCACATAACGAAACGTCTGAAACTCGCCCGCGCCCAAATCCTTGGATGCCTCGATAATATTACGATCAAAGCCGCTGATCCGGGCATACACGGTTACCACCACAAAGGGAAGGCAGAAGGTGATATGCGACAGCAGCAGGGTCATAAATCCGATGGGAAAGCCCGCCATCATAAACATCATCAGCAGCGAAATCCCCATGACAATATCGGGACTCATCATGACAATATAAATCAGGGAATACAGGACTTTTCTGCCGATAAAGCGATAGCGGTAAAATGCCACTGCGCCCAGCGTGCCGATGATCGTTGCAATCGTACCGGACAACACTGCCACAATCAGCGAATTGAGCAGAGAATCCAGCAGCAGGCTGTTTCTCATCAGATCGATATACCATTGAACCGTAAAGCCCTGCCAATTGGTCGAAAACTTGGAATTGTTGAATGAATATACAATCAGCACAAGAGTCGGCAGATATAAAAACAAATAAACGCTTGCGATATAAGCTTTTTTGATCCATCTCATTATTTTCACCGTCAGTCGGAAAGATATTCTGATTTACAGAATCATATTCAGAAAAATCGCTGTAAGTCAACCATTTAATTGCGGGAGGACATTTTTTTCCGTATCCGAATATCAGATATGAAAATCACTCACGCATTTCCTATACATTGCTGAACTATTGTGTGTCATCTCTATGGGACTCACGGGGGACAGAAGATTCGGATGAAATGACAAGTGTTGGGCAGCGAAGTTGTCGGGCGCCGGATGCAGTGTGAATTTTATTCTTTGTTTGAAAAACTGCTCTTATAGAACTGGCTGAAATTTTTCATCAAATCCTGAAACTGCTCGGTTTGCTTTCTTGCCATATCCTGAAACTGAGCAGATATTTTTTCTTGCTCCGTATCTTTTTCTCCCAGCAGCATTCTTAAGTGCCGGATCGTTTCTTCCTGAGTCTCGGCTTTTTCCTTCAACGCCTCATACTTTTTGATCAGATTGAGATGTTCCTCTTTGGACACCATTCCCATCATCCCCATACAATCCTTGAATCCATTCAGAAAATCTTCGGAAGCTTTTTTCCACAGATTGATATAATCCGGTGCTTTTTCGGAAAAATAGTCTAATCCGTAAGCTTTTCTGAACAGTGCCGTCAGCTCGTCAAATCCGGAAAAATTCGACTTTATCCAACGATTGACATCTTCCATCTGTCGCTGGCTTTTGGACGCACTGAGCAAGAGATTCCCCCAAAATTCCAAAAAGTTTTTATCCATAATTCCCTCTTTTTAATTATCATTACAAGTTACGCAGTTGGTGTATAAAGTGTATGAACCCTGACATCTATGTGAGTTCATGATTTCCTTTTATCAGAAAACAGGCTATATTTCAACTGCGTAACTCCTAATAATATTAAACTGTTTCTAATTTTTTTTACAACTGCATAAGGTGAGATAATCATACAGTCAGATAAATCGTATAGCAATCCGCAGAGGTCTGCCGAATAAAAAATCCATCCTATCCGGTCTGACAACGCCTTTTTCCGCAAGCAATTCTCGAAACGCGTCATCATAACGAATGATTTCAGATATATCAGCATTCATCTCTTTCGGATACGCGCATCGGCTATCGTGATCTTCGATCAGTTCCCACAGCCGTGTATTGCCCAGCAAGTCTTTGCGAGTCAGCCGGTTTTCTGCATATAACATTTTGATGTCACGGGTATCCCAGCATTTCAGTGCGCGGCATTCGGCAGGGCGATGCTCGTAAATCGTGCAGCCCGATGTATCATCGAAAAAGTAGCATTCCCAAGAACTATCGGATTTTCCTTTGATTTTGATAATATCGCTGCCTGCCGGAACAATGCCGCCCTTCACATTATCCGAAACCGGCTCGCCTTTGCGAATCGTATAAAGATATTGGGCAGGAATCAAGCCGTCTTCGATCAGATGACGATCCTCAAGATGAAACGCAGGACCGCCTTTTTTGCAGCAGATACCGCAGCGGATACAGGAGGTTCTCATAGTGTCAGATCATCTTTGCCAGTGCATCGAGCGCCATCCGATAGCCCATTGCGCCGAAACCGCAGAGCTGCGCTGTGGCAATATCGGAAACAAAGGATTTGTGCCGGAATGCTTCCCGCTGGTATATATTGGACAAATGAATTTCGATAATCGGCACATTCAGCAGCAGCAACGCGTCCCGAATCGCAACGCTGGTATGCGTATACGCCGCAGGATTGATGATAATGCCGCTGCACTGTCCGAAAACCTGCTGAATTTTATCCACAATCGCGCCTTCGTGATTGGATTGGAAGGTTTCGACCTCGATGCCGAGCGATCTGCCCAAATCCTCCAATTCGCTATTGATTTCCGCGAGTGTCGTCTTTCCGTAAATTTCCGGCTCCCGCTTACCGAGCATGTTCAGATTAGGTCCGTGAATCACCAATATTTTTTTTGCATTGTTCATGACTATTTTCCGATTTTTTCTTTAAAACCCTGAATAGTTTTTGCGTAGTCTTTCGAGCCGAAAATCGCCGATCCTGCAACAAACACATCTGCTCCGGCTTTGGCAATGTCGGCAATGGTTTTATCATTCACACCACCGTCAATCTGAATCAGCGTGGAAAGCCCTTTTGCACGGATCATTTCCCGTAATGCCCGGGTTTTATCCAAGCTGTTTTCAATAAATGCCTGTCCGCCGAATCCGGGATTGACGCTCATAATCAGCACAAAATCAACGTTTTCCAATACCCATTCGATAGCAGATAGCAGAGTTGCCGGATTCAGTACCACGCCGGGACGAACTTTGGCTTCCCGAATCATCTGGATGGTCCGAGTCAGCGGCACGCAAGCTTCGTCCTGCACCGCACTCAGATTTGCTCCGGCCTTGGCAAACTCTTCTATATAGCGATCCGGGTTTTCGGTCATCCGATGCCCATCCAGCGGCCGTGGCGGTGACCTGCGGGCG
>CAZMDM010000306.1:0-10423 GCA_964564775.1 uncultured Desulfonema sp.
GATCAGGCTTTCTATCGGTGGTGAGACGCGCGAGCTTTTTCCCGGCGATAGTTGGTGCATTGCAGGACATATCGAACCCGGAGCCGAAATCCTCGAAGATTCGGTGGCTATCGAAATCTTTTCTCCGGTTCGCGAGGATTATTTGTAAAAGAAAGGATAAGTATGCTGGATATCAAATTTTTACGGACACATCTGACAGAAGTTCAGAACGCGCTGACTACGCGCGGAGATACGACGCATCTGAATACCTTTATCGAATTGGATAATCGGAGACGGCAGGTGCTGGTGGAGGTGGAAAACTTAAAGCATCGCCGGAATGTAGTTTCCGAAGAAATTGCCGCATTGAAAAAGCAGGGCAAAGATGCTGAAATGCTGGTGCTGGAAATGCGGGAAGTTTCCGCCAAAATCAAGGAAATGGACAAAGACCTTTCCGAAATCGAGGCAAAAGCCAACGAAATTATTATGGTGATTCCGAATCTTCCGCATTCGTCCGTGCCGGTCGGAACGAGCGAAAAAGACAATCCCGAAGTCAGACGGGTCGGCGAACCTCGCAAATTCGCTTTTGAGGCAAAAGCACACTGGGACATCGGCGAATCGCTCGGCATTCTGGATCTGGAACGCGCCACCAAGCTGACCGGCGCAAGATTTCCGCTGTATTTCGGCGCGGGCGCACGGTTGGAGAGAGCCTTGATCAATTTTATGCTGGATATTCATACGTCTGAAAACGGATATACCGAAATATTGCCGCCCTTTATGGTCAACCGCGATACCATGACCGGGACAGGTCAGCTTCCCAAATTCGAGGAAGACCTGTTCAAACTGGACAAATGGGATTATTTTCTGGTGCCGACTGCGGAAGTGCCACTGACCAATATTCACAAATCCGAAATTTTGGATGAGGACAAGCTGCCTCTGTATTTTACAGCATATACGCCGTGTTTCCGATCCGAAGCCGGTTCTTACGGAAAAGATACCCGAGGACTGATCCGTCAGCATCAGTTCAACAAGGTGGAATTGGTCAAGCTGACTACGCCGGAAACTTCATACTCGGAATTGGAAAAAATGTTGAACAACGCTACTGGAATTTTGGAGCGATTGAAACTTCCGTATCGGGTCATCACCCTATGTACCGGAGACATGGGATTTTCAGCAGCCAAAACCTATGATATCGAGGTGTGGATACCGGCACAGAATACCTATCGTGAAATCTCTTCGTGCAGCAATTGTGAGGATTTTCAGGCTCGGCGGGCAAATCTGCGCTTCAGACGCAAAGGCAAAAAAGGAACCGAACTGGTTCATACCTTGAACGGCTCCGGGCTGGCTGTGGGCAGAACCTTTCTGGCGATTCTCGAAAACTATCAGGAGGCTGACGGATCCGTAACCATTCCTGAAGCCCTGCGTCCCTATATGGGCGGAATGGAAAAGATTGTAAAACCTTAAGATAGGCAGTTGCTCCATAAATTTATTCTTGAAAAAAAACGATAAAATCGTTATGTAGAGAAGTGTGAGTGTTTTGGCGAATTTTTCTTGATAGTATCAACCGGAAAAAAGTTTTTCAAGGAGGAGAAACAAAAATGAAGAATTTCAAGATGTTGATGTCTGTTGTAGCGGTTTTGTGTATTCTGATCTGTGCCGGAAATGCGTTGGCAGGAATCAAGGCGGGGGCTGTAACGCTCAGTCCGTCAGGAGGCGGTTATCTTTTTGATAATGACAGAAATATCAATGACGGACCTTTTTACACGTTGGGAATCGGATATAACTTTACCCAGAATCTGGCAGCAGAATTATCATTCGGGCTGATTCAAACAGATACACCGGATTGTAAATGCGAAGATACTGATGTATACGGTTTTCTTCCCAGACTCGAAGTTCTGTATCATTTTATGCCGGATAAGAGATTTGTTCCGTATATCGCTGTCGGCGGCGGCTACCTTTCTTATCATTATGACAGTGATAACGTAAAGGAAAAAGTGGATAAATCGGCAGTAGCAGACTACGGGCTGGGTGCAAAACTCTTTCTGACCGATAACCTTGCCCTGCGGGGAGATGCCCGACACATTTACGACTTTGACAACGAAGCAAATGATTTTGCGTTTACAGTTGGTCTGGTGTATCAGTTTGGCGGTGAAGCCAAACCTAAAGCACCCGAGCCGTGCAAAGACAGTGACAAAGATGGCGTATGCGATGACAAAGACAAATGCCTCAATACTCCTGTCGGAACTCCTGTTGACAGCACCGGATGTCCGAGAGTTCCCGAAACCAAGATGGACAAAAAAACCGAGCCTTCCAAGCCGGTTGTCAGCGAAGACAAGAAGCTTCCCCCGCCTCCGCCGATCAAAGAAGTGCCTAAACCGGAGGAAAGAGTCGAAGTTACCGTTTTGTTCGAGTTCGATAAGATCGTTGTCAAACCCATGTATCATGATCAGTTGAAGAAAGTTGCCGATTTTATGAAAGCCAATCCTACGGCTGTAGCAACCATCGAAGGACATACGGACAATGTCGGCTCTGACAAGTACAACCTGAATCTGTCCCGCAAACGTTCTCAGAGCGTTAAAAACTATATTGTTAAAAAATTCGGTGTCGATCCCAATCGCATCACCATTTCATGGTACGGCAAATCCAAACCGGCTCATGACAACAAAACCGAAGAAGGCAGAAGACTCAATCGCCGTGCAATCACCATCAGCATCAAGAAATAGTCAGACGGCGTAATTATTTATCTCCCCTCTCTTCTTCGCGAAGAGAGGGTTTTTTATTATGCGATCCCGATTCCTGAATAAAATAAGGAGAATACAATGTCGGAAATGTATGATATGATCATTATCGGCGGAGGTCCCGGAGGACTGAGCGCGGGGATTTATGCAATGCGAGCGGCAATGAAAACCGTTCTGATCGAAAAGATGATTCCGGGCGGACAGATCAATTTATCGCAGGATGTGGAAAATTATCCGGGATTCGAATATATTACCGGAGCAGAGCTTGCTCAGAAATTTGCCCAACATGCCCAGTCTTACGGACTTGAAACCTTGTCTCGGGAAGTGGTTGCCATCGAACCGGGGTTGGAATATCATACGGTGAGTCTAGATAACGGTCAGAAAATCAATACTTACTCGGTGATTCTGGCAATGGGCGGAAGTCCGAAAAAATTGGGAGTTCCGGGTGAAAATGACAATTATGGCAGGGGCGTTTCCTACTGTGCGGTATGTGACGGATTTTTTTTCAAAAACAAGGATGTTGTCGTGGTCGGAGGTGGAGACAGTGCAGCGGAAGAATCGCTGTATCTTGCTAAAATCGTAAATAAAGTTTATATTGCCCATCGCAGAGACAGTCTGCGCGCCAGCCGGATTCTGCAGCAGCGCATTCAAGCTGAATGCAAAATCGAAATGCTGTGGAATACGGTGATTTCCAAGATCAACAGCAAGGATTTCGGCGTGAGTTCGGTCAGTCTGAAAGATACGAAAACCGGGCAGGAACGCGATCTGGCAATAGACGGCGTATTCGTGTTCATCGGTTTTGAGCCGAACAACGCGTTGGTTCCGAGCGGCGTCAGGATGAATGCCAATGGCTATGTCATCACCGATGAAAAATGCGAAACCCATATTCCGGGTATATTTGCCATCGGCGATTTAAGACAGAAATATGCCCGACAGATTGTGATTGCCGCATCGGACGGATGTATCGCGGCTCTTGCGGCTGCCCATTATGTCGAAACGAAAAAATCATCGGATACGTGCAGTTTTATCGAATAATATCTGAATAAAAAGGAAAATACGCGTTATGAATGTTCTCGAATATTGCCCTCAGAAGGTGGTCAGTGCGGAGACAGCCATTTCCAAGATCAAAAAGGGCAGCAGAGTGTTTCTTGGCACGGGCTGCGGAGAACCTCAGCATCTGATCCATGCAATGGTTAAAGACCTGAATCTTCAGGATATTATGATCTATCAGATGCTGTCGCTCACTCTGGCAAAATACATCAATGATGAATTTTTTCTGCGGCGTTTTTCCATCAAGTTGTTTTTTATCAGCAATGCCATGCGCAAAGCAGCAGCTGAAGGAAAAATCGATTATATTCCCACATATTTATCTCAGATTCCCAAGCTGTTTTACAGTCAGCGCATCGGTCTGGATGTGGCACTGATTCAGGTCAGTCCGCCGGATAAATTCGGCTATTGCAGCTTGGGGGTTTCGGTGGATATTACCCGTGCGGGCATGGAGAGTGCCAAACTGGTGATTGCCCAGATCAATCCGAGAATGCCCAAAACATGGGGGGACAGTCTCGTACATGTAGATGATATCGATTATCTGGTGCCTTACGAAGAACCTTTGGTCGGGTTCGAGCCGGAAATGCACAAAGCCAACGAGGTTGCCAGACGGATCGGCTATTATGTATCGCAATTGGTGGAAGACGGATCCACGCTTCAGATCGGATTCGGACATCTGCCCAATATCATTCTTCATTATCTGGATAAGAAGAAAGATTTGGGCATCCACACGCAGGTTATCACGGATGGATTTCTACCCTTGTTCGAAAAAAAAGTGATCAGCAATAAACAGAAAACGCTGATTCCGGGGCGTGTGGTTGCGTCGCTGTGCATGGGCTCTCAGAAATTGTACGATTATGTCAACAATAACCCCATGTTTTATTTCCGATCTTCGGAATATGTCAATGATCCGACCGTCATTGCCCGGAATGACAATCTGATTTCCATCAGTTCCGCATTGGAAGTGGACTTAACAGGACAGGTCTGCTCGGATTCGATGGGACATATTTTTTACAGCGGCATCGGGGATCAGGTGGATTTTTTGCGAGGTACTGCCATGTCCAAAGGCGGATTCACCATTATTGCGATTCCGTCAACTGCCCAGAACGGCAGAGTTTCCCGTATCGTGCCGCAACTGAGCGCGGGTGCGGGCGTTGCCACCACCAGAGGAGATGTGAACTATATTGTTACCGAATACGGCATCGCTGCACTTCAGGGCAAAAGCATTTATCAGAGAGTTATCGAGCTTGCTCAGATCGCGCATCCCAAATTCCGGGAAGAACTGATCGAGTCTGCCAAAAAGCTGCATTATATTTTTGCAGATCAACTTCCGACGTTTCAGGATGACTTGATCTATCTGGAAGGTTACAAAAGCACGATGGAATTGAAAAACGGCAAAAGTATGGAAGTCCGTCCATTGTTTCCATCCGATGAGTTTGCGTATCGGAATTTCTTTTACTCGCTTCAGGAAAAAACGATTTATTTCAGATTTTTCTATAAAATGAAAATTTTTTCCCACGATGTGGTTCAGAAACAATGGGCAAGCGTGGATTATAAGCGCAATATGTCGCTGATCGGGCTGATCCAAAAACGCGGGCATAAAGAAATCGTGGCTATCGGCTCCTATGCCGAAGAAAGTGAAAACCGTGCGGAAGTGGCATTTGTGGTGCGGGAGGATTTTCATGGAATGGGAGTTGCTTCCTATTTTCTGGAAGCACTCGAAACGATTGCCAAAGAAAATAATTATATCGGATTTTCCGCAACGGTTCTCAATGAAAACCGAGCCATGCTGCGGGTATTCCGAAAACGCTATCCCAATGCCAAAATTGTGTCCAACAGCGGATCGGATGTTACGATTCACATGGATTTTTCAGATGCAATCAGCAGAGAAGCCTATCAGCAGCTTGAAAAAGAAAATGTCTGCCGATAGCTGAACACTTTTGATTTTACACATTGAGCTTTGCATTGTTTTTCCAAGGAGAATAGAATGGCTTTAATCGTACAGAAATACGGAGGAACATCTGTCGGAGATGTTCAGCGCATCCGCAATGTGGCAAGGCGGGTGGCAAAAACCTTTGATCAGGGAAATGATGTGGTGGTCATTCTGTCCGCAATGTCAGGCGTTACGGACAACCTCATCAATCTGGCAAAACAGGCGGCAGAGTCGCCGGATAAACAGGAATTGGATGTTTTGCTGGCAACCGGCGAGCAGACAACTTCCGCTCTGCTGGCAATCACACTGAAATCCATGAATTACAAAGCCAAATCGCTTCAGGGATTTCAGGCGGAAATTCTGACGGACTGTGCATTCGGAAGTGCGCGTATTTTGGATATCGGCGCGACCCGGATTCGGGATTTGCTCAAAGACCGCCATATTGTCGTGGTGTCGGGATTTCAGGGCTGTGATGCCAACGGCAACATTACCACTCTGGGACGAGGCGGTTCGGATACGTCCGCGGTGGCAATTGCTGCAGCATTGAAAGCCGATAGCTGTGAAATCTATACGGATGTGGACGGAGTTTATACCACGGATCCGAATATTTGTCCCAAAGCCCGGAAACTGAGCAGGATTTCTTACGATGAAATGCTGGAAATGGCTAGTCTGGGCGCAAAAGTGCTTCAGATCCGCTCGGTTGAATTTGCCAAAAAATACAATGTCCCTGTACATGTCAGAACATCATTTTCCGAAGAGGAGGGAACTATGGTTGTGGATGAAACCCCAGATATGGAGCGATTGGTCGTCTCCGGTATTACATATAGCAAAAATGATGCACGAATCAGTCTGAGAGGTGTCCCGGATCGTCCCGGAATTGCGGCAAAAATTTTAACGCCGATTGCAGATGCGGGAATCGTGGTGGATATGATTGTCCAATCATCGCCGCATAAAGAGAAGAACACTATCAGCTTTACGGTTCCGAAAACCGATTTCAAAGAAGCTATGGAAATCGCTAAAAAAGTTGCCGCAGAAATCGGCGCGGAAGAATTCTGGGGTAATCCCAATATTGCCAAGGTATCGGTGGTCGGGGTAGGCATGAAAAGCCATGCGGGGGTGGCGTCAAAGATGTTTTCCGCGTTGGCAGCGGAGAATATCAATATCAAGATGATTTCCACTTCGGAAATCCGCATCTCCTGCGTGATTGATGAAAAATATACCCAGCTTGCGGTGAATGCGCTTCATACCGCCTTCGGGCTGGATAAGGAAGAATAAGTAAAGGCGATCATCAGGCGACTGAAAATGATACATATTGTCAGATGTCTGATGATCAGAAAATAATTCAGATGAATCATATTTCAGAATGAGGATATACGATATCGAGAATATTTCCGAGGCTCTCGGCAATAAATGTCGGCAGAGCGAATGCCGCGCGATGAATATTCTCATTGTAATATCTGAAGTTTATTTCCGATGATCCGACTTTTTTCGCGTCGAAATTTCGGATCGGACAAAGCCCTTTCGAAGCAAATCCGAATCCCCACAAACCGCCGGGATAAGTCATATTGGCAAAGAGGTACAGATGCAGTTTCTTGAAAAAGGGACGCTGATTGGCAAACATGGATCGCTGAATATCTTTGTCATAAAATGGAGATTCTGCCTGAGAAATCAGGATGCCATCGGAACTCAGCACTCTTGCCGCATTTCGGTAAAATTCGGTATCAAACAAGGGCGTAGCAGGTCCGACAGGATCGGTCGAATCTACAAGGATTATATCGAAACTTTCTTTGGTTTCAGCAATATATCTGACTCCGTTTTCGATTTTGATCTCAAGACGGGGATCATCGAATGCACAACTGAGAGATGGCAGATATTCGCGGCTAGCTTTAACCACCATCTCGTCAATTTCCACCATGACAACCCGTCTGATTTGCGGATGTTTCAACACTTCTCGGGCGGTTCCTCCGTCTCCGCCGCCGATAATCAGCACGCGTTCGGGACGTGGATGCACAAAGATCGGAACATGGGCAATCATTTCGTGATAAATGAACTCATCGGCTTCGGAGAGCATGAACAAACCGTCATTCAGCAATACTCTGCCAAGCCCTTTGCTTTCCACGACATCCACCTGCTGAAACCGGCTTTTGCCGGAAAACAGTGTTTTGACAAGCTTCAAGCCCAGACATGACAGGTCTTTGTGAACATCATAGACCCAGAGTTCGAGACCGCTATTTGCTGCCATTTTTCAAGCTCCCGAATTTCCGATATAGTTCAGAAATGTAATCGTATAGCCGCAGTCAAAGCCGTAAAGACTGGTTTCGGTCAGGTTATAGCCGGGCAGAGGTTTTTTTGCAATTGCCTCGTGAACCGGTACGGTTTTCCTGCTTTTGGTCGTGGTCAGCACGATTGAAAATCGCTGAGGCTTGAATACGGAAATAATTTTTGCCGTAACTCTCGAATAATCCCGTTTCTCATTGATATTCGTATCGAAGCTGGCGTAAGACCCATTGGGCTGCGGCGTTACATGAACCGTATAATATTTATTGCCTCTGATGCTGTTGAGCGAATATCCGCAAGGCAGAAACAGATAATCGTCTGTGAACATTTTTTCTTTGTAAATCGAATACAATCCAGAAGATTTTCCGGCTTCGCGCGGGGTTTTCACACCTTTTGCCGAAAAAAAATCCATGACATTGGGATCCAGATCATTCATCAGAATCTGAAATGTGGTATCTTCTTCAGGTATTACACCCGGTCTCGACCAGTAAAATACATGCAGATGATCGTAGTTGGCAGGTCCCAGACGATAGCTTTTGCCGGGGAAAAACCGGCTGATCACTGCTACATCCTGCTCAAAATCTGAAGGCTGTTCCAGCGGATACATGAAGTTTTTACGCTCGTAAAACACATAATCCACATTGTTCTTGTCAATGAAGGTCAGAATTTCCGCCAAAGCATCGATCAGCGTGGTTTTGCCGCAGGTAATCATCAGTATCCAGCTGTCCCAGACAAAAAGGCTGGATTCGGACAGCAAATACGCATCCATGGTTTCCGTGGAAATTTTGCTGAGAATTTTTGCTTTGCTCGCTTTTGCCACCTTTTCCCATCGTCCGCTCTCATCAGAGCGAAGACCGGGCTGCGGCTGTGTCAGAATGATTTCAAGCTTTTTCTCAGGTCCTTCGAATGGTATAAAAGACTCGCTCATATCCCCCTCTACGATTGATATGGAGACTTATCGTTTTTAATCTGCTGCTTCATAACAGAGTTCCGCTAAGGAATCAATGATACAATCCTTACCAAGCTGGTTTATCGGGATTATTGCAACAAAGCCTTTGCAATCTGTGGTCATTATGATATACTATAAAATATTAGCTTGTTAGAAGCTTCCCAATTTTAACCTGATGATGCCGGAGACTATGAACGAAACCAAAGACCCGAAAATCAGACTGAGTTTTTCGGATAACGAGCTTTCCAGACAGTTGTTCGGAGAGCATAACAAAAATCTTCAGAAAATTGCTGATGCGATGGAAATCGGCATTCATGCCAGAGGCAATACCGTGGTGATTGATGGGGATCCCATTGCTGGCAACCTTGCCGAAAAGCTTCTCAACCAATTGTATGATCTTCTGAAAAACGGCTATCCCGTATATGCCGGCGACATTGACCACGCGATTCGCCTGCTGAGTGAAAATGACCGTGCGGATATCAAAGATATTTTTATGGATACGGTGTATATCGGAACCAAAAAGCGGGCAATTACGCCCAAAAGCCGTTCCCAGAAAGACTATATCGACGCGATCCGCAATTTCGACATCGTATTCGGCATCGGTCCTGCGGGAACCGGAAAAACCTATCTGGCAATGGCTATGGCGGTTGCTGCGTTGTCCAAAGGAACGGCCAGCCGCATTATTCTGACCCGCCCTGCTGTCGAAGCCGGAGAAGCATTGGGCTTTCTGCCCGGTGATCTCGCGGAAAAAGTGGATCCGTATCTGCGTCCTCTGTATGACGCTCTGCATGACATGATGAAATTCGAAAAAGCATCGGGGCTGATGCAGCAGGGCGTGATCGAGGTTGCACCTCTGGCATTCATGCGGGGCAGAACATTGAATGACGCGTTCATTATTCTGGATGAGGCACAGAATACCACTTCCGAGCAGATGAAAATGTTTCTGACCCGTATCGGCTTCAATTCCAAAGCTGTGATTACCGGCGACATCACTCAGATCGATCTTCCGCCCGCGAAAACTTCCGGTCTGATCGAATGCAAAGATATTCTTCAGAATATCAACGGTATCCGATTTGTGTATTTTTCCAAAACCGATGTGGTCAGACATAAACTGGTTCAGGAAATTATCCGTGCTTACGAAGAACAGGATGAGCGAAAGAGAAACACAGTACGATGAGAACTGCTCAGGAAAAACTCTTTGACACCCTGAATTCCAATAACTATGCCCGGATAGGATTGATAGGGATCGTGCTGACCGCGTTTGCCATCACCGTATATCCGAGTATGCTGAAAATCAGCGAATACAATTATCAACTCGGAGATATTGCCAAAGCAGATGTCAAAGCCCCGAAAGACCTGTTTATCGAGGATCAGGAAGCTACAGATCAGAAACGCAAGCAGGTTATATCAGAAATTCCGGCACTTTATGATTATGATGATACGCTGACAGATAAGCTGACCGGCAATATCCGAAAAGCATTCGATGATATCAGAGTGCTGTTT
>CAZMDM010000307.1:0-6258 GCA_964564775.1 uncultured Desulfonema sp.
CCTGCGGCCTTTTTTCGAAGCCGTCTATAGGATCGCCTTTTTGCAAGTCCATCATTTATGTGGTGGAATTTATGAAAGTGGTCGCCATCTTCGTCGATGAACATGGGAGCCTTCATTCCGTGTCGTTGAAGAGAAATCGAGCCGGGGAAGGGCGAACTTTCGAACGCAACACTGCGCACTTTGCGATCAACGTATCACATCGAAATTGCTGACGTCAACGGATGATGCGCTTGATGCTTGCCTGTATTCTGCGATCATGCTATAGAAGCAAAACGTTTTTCGAAGGGCGCTATAGTGATCTTCGGGGCGTGGCGCAGTCTGGCAGCGCGCCTGCTTTGGGAGCAGGAAGTCGGAGGTTCAAATCCTCTCGCCCCGACCAGCCGATTACAATTCTGTTTTCCGATCCTGAAAGAGAGACCAACTATGCGTGCCGATACCCTGATTTTCAATGCCACAGTGATAACGATGAACCCGGATGATGAGATTATCGAAAACGGTTATATTGTCATCAGAGACGACAGAATTTCGGAAATCGGAAAACTGAATAAAAATAATCCTATGCCGCAAGCTTCGGAATACTTCGATGGCAACCGCGGCATAGTGCTTCCCGGTCTGATCAACACGCACACGCATCTTCCCATGACGCTGTTTCGCGGCTTGTCCGATGATCTGCCCTTGTCTGTGTGGCTGAATGAGCATATTTTTCCGGCGGAAGCCGCTCATATCACGCCGGAAACTGTAAAGTGGGCAACGCTGTTGGGATGTGCGGAAATCTTGTTGTCCGGCACAACGACCTGCTGCGATGGCTATTTTCTGGAAGATTATGTGGCTGAAACTGTCGTAAGTTCGGGACTGCGGGCAGTATTGGCTCAGGGCGTGATTGATTTTCCCGCTCCCGGAGTTGCTGATCCTGCCCGAAATATTGACCATGCGCTGGAATATGTGAAAAAATGGAAGCATAAAAACAGCCGGATTCAGCCTTCGATATTCTGCCATTCTCCTTATACCTGTTCTGCCGAAACCCTCAGAAATGCCAAAGCCGCCGCAAATTCAGAGGGCGTGTTGTTTCAGATTCATGCGGCAGAAACCAAAGAAGAATTGGAAAACAGCATATTGCAGCACGGAATCAGCCCGATTGCCTATATGGATCATCTGGGTATCTTGGATGAAAAAACCTTGCTGGTTCATGCGGTTCACAGCGATGAAAATGACATAAAACTCATCGCAGACAGACAGGCAGCCATTACCCATAATCCCGAAAGCAATATGAAACTCGCGTCCGGGATTGCGCCGCTGTATTGTTTTTTGGAAAGCGATATTCGGGTGGGACTGGGAACCGATGGCGCTGCCAGCAACAACACAATGGATATGTTCAGAGCAATGGATATCACGGCAAAACTCCATAAAGTCAGAACATCCGATCCTACAACTGCCGATGCTCATACCGTGCTGAAACTTGCAACCATTGATGCGGCAAAAGCCATCGGATTGGATAAGGATATCGGCTCGTTGGAAGTCGGCAAAAAAGCAGACATGATCCTCGTGGATTGCCGGGTTCCGCATCTGACGCCGATCTATCATCCGGTATCCCATCTGGTGTATTCCGCAGACAGCAATGACGTGAGAGATGTATGGATTGATGGGAAGATTATCGTTAAAAACCGAAATCTTGTAACGATAAATCTTGATACGGTGTTTCGGAATATCGAAGTGATTGCAAAGTCTGTTATGCCTCGAATACAGAACAATATTTTGAAAAATCAAGATCAATCGTCTTGAAATTATCGAAGGTCAGATCCGAAAACGGAAGATTCAGCATAGCTTGCATATCGGCAAATATTGCCAGATAACTTCGTAAAATCCGTTTTTCCCATTTCAGTCCCAAGCGATCCGCCATCTGCCTGATCTGTTCTTTCCCTCCTTCGATTTCCAGAAAACTTCCGTAAGGCATGACATCCAGACACAATTCGCACTCATTCAGTGCAAAGGTTTCACGATATTTTTCATAAGTTTGATATGCTATGAATCCCAAAGATTCAAGAATCTGCTTCATGGTATCGAAATTGCTGACAAGCACTTCGAGTTCCTGAAATATCTTGAATTCTTTGTCTCTGACCAGCGGTTTGGATTTGAACGTCAGTTTCGCCGTTTCATCCTGACGGAGACGCAGCACCGAATTCCGATAAGACAGGCAGTGTTGTGCATCGTCAAAACGAAGATTGCGTTCAAAACAATTTGGGTGAGATATGCTCGCGCCCGCGTCCAGAATGCGCTGTCGGACAGCGTGTCTATCCTGAAGATAAAATTTGACTTCGATTTCCAAAGGGATCATGGATAAAAAATCTCTTAAAGCCATACCCGGAACGCAGCTTGCTCCGGGTAACCGCGTAACATCAGGAGCGGAATCCTGACGATTCATATTCAGCTTTCGGTAACTTCTATTGGTTTTTGCTCGGGCGGCAGTTCTTTGGGCGGAGGCTCTGACCATCCGACCAGAGTCGCCTTCGGTTCCCCCTGTTTTTTGTATTCCAACTGAAGCGGCGAGGTATAAGCGGGATCCAAGCCCAATTGAAGCCGATATTTATCCAGTTCCACCTGACTGTCAATCGTTTTGACTGCCAGCAGATACCTCAGATAAATAATCCACACCATCAGACAAACCAGTACGATTGCCGCAGAAATGAATACCCATCTGTATTTGCTGATGGTTTCCTCGCCCACCCGTCCGAGATAGGTGATGGTTTCCGGAATCACCCAGTAGCAAAATACACCCAGCAATACCAGAAAGCCGATGGTAAAGATATTGAAGCGGCTCACGCTTGAAATCATCCGCTCCATCTGGGTCTGATATTCGCCTGCGGTTCCATCTCTTTTCTCTTCGGATCCGTACATAAACGATATATATGCTTTGACCGTAAATGCGAGCAGCAGCATAATGCCGATGGGAATCCCCACTGCCGCGACAAACCATGCTCTGAACGGAAATTCGAATTCTTTGGATACCAATCTGCGCTGATACCTCTCGACCGGACCGAAATTTTTCTCAAAATAATACTTATTGAAATCACTTAGGTTTTTGCCATCGGTTTCATGTACCACATTCCCATGTACGTCAATAAATTGAAGCCATGATCTGCGTCCAGCTTTCATGGCAGCAAGGGCAAAAATCTCAAGTTCCACCAGAAAAAGAATAACCGCAATGATGATAAATGCTGTTTTATTTTCCCGGATTAAAGTTGCAATGTCTTTTTTCTGCATTATGCCTCCGATATGAATTGCAGCGGCACCGCGCTATGCCGAGTCTTTGTCAGAATATCTCCCTGACTTTAACACAGCATTGCAGGATGTTCAAGGTTTAATCATGGTCCGAATGTATCAGAAGAATCTGGGCGGTCCGGCAGGTCTCTGCTGTGAGGAATTTCCGATCATTTCAACAATAATATCCTGATTTTCCTTAATATCTCCCGAAATAAGCTCGGTATGGCTGCCATCGCTGATGCCGGTCTGAATCGGAATGCGTTTGGGTTTGTTATTGTCGGCAATCCATACAGCAAGTCCTCTGCGGGCGGTTTTATCTTCGGTTTTTTCAGAAGTCTTGAATCTGAGCGCGGCATTGGGGATTTTGAGAATATTTTCCTTTTTATTCGTAATCACGGAGGTATTGGCAGTCATACCCGGCTTGAGCTTAAGATCGGTATTATCCACCCGAATCACCACATCATAAGTAACCACATTCTGAACCGTAATCGGTGCGTTTCTGACCTGCCAGACTTTGCCTTTGAAGGTAATGTCGGGATACGCATCAACCGTAAATTCCACGTCCAAGCCTTCTCTGATCTTGCCGATGTCCGCTTCATTCACATTGGAATCAATCTGCATCTTGGTTAAGTCTTCGGCAATATTGAACAATGTCGGTGTCTGAAAACTTGCTGCAACGGTCTGCCCCACTTCCACAAGCCGGGAAACAATAATACCGTCCACCGGAGACAGAATTTTGGTATATGCGAGATTGGTTTCCGACACTTTGAGCGCGGCAGCTGCCTGAGCGATCTGAGCCTTTGCTGCCGCAACCTGTGCTTTCAGGGACTGAAAATTGGTATCTGCCGTATCGAAATCGCTTCTCGCGATCAGGTCTTTGGCAAAAAGCTCTTTATTGCGCTCCATGGTTCGTCTGGCATCAATCAGAGAGGCTTCGGTTTTTTTCAGATTTGCCTGCGCCGCAAGCAGATTCGCTCTTGCCTGTTCCGCATTTGCCTCGAATGTCGTAGGATCGATCTGGGCAATAATCTGCCCCTTTTTCACCGGAGAATTGTAATCCGCGTAGATATACTGAATTTTACCGGAAACCTGTGTGCCGACAATCACTGTGGAAATCGGATTGACCGTGCCGGTTGCGGTAACGGCTTCAACGATATCGCCCCGCACCGCTTTTTCAGTTCGGTATTTCTGTTCCTCACCCTTGCCGAACCTCTTTTTATAAAACGCAAACCCGCCTCCGGCAATCGCCAGCAGCAATATTACAAAAATTATCTTTTTCACGTATTTTATACAACTCCTTGTTTTCTGCGCTCCGGCGCGTGCTGCAATATCGCATAATTTACGCTCTCTGTTCTTCCTTGTCAACTGTTCCGAAGTGATTCACAGCGAAAAAATATTAAGAGAATAATTTAATAAGTTCAGGATGATAAGAATATACAGGCAGGGATTTTAATCCCCATACGATGCCCGGATATTTTTCAGATTCGATATAAGTTACGCTGATTTTTATTCTGAATCACTGAAACTCCGAATTATGATTGACAAAACCTTCACTTACGATTAAACTTTGCTATTTTATATTTAAGCGTTTTGCTGAAATTTCTTCAAAAAGAGGGAGGGTCCGTCCATGTATGTTCCGCGCTATATGATTTTTACCAAAGGGGTTGGCATTGCCAAAGAGAAACTGGCATCTTTCGAGAACGCGCTCAGAGATGCCAGGATTGCCCATCTGAATTTAGTCAGAGTATCTTCCATATTTCCCCCTTATTGTAAAATTGTGGACCTTGAGACAGGGCTGATACGTCTTGAAGCCGGTGAAATTACCCATTGTGTTCTGGCAACGGAACAAATCAACGAGCCGGGCAGACGAATTGTGGCAAGCATCGGATTGGCATTGCCTGCCGAAAGTCAGCAATACGGATATTTGTCGGAACATCACGGATTCGGTCAGACGGAAAGCGAAGCCGGAGATTATGCCGAAGATCTGGCGGCTTCGATGCTTGCCAACACGCTGGGTATCGAATTCGATGCGAATAAAGACTATGACGCCCGAAGAGAAGTATATAAAATGTCCGGTAAAATTGTCGAATCTCAGCATTTTACTCAGGGAGCGGTTTGTGCCGAAGGCGGACTTTGGACAACTGTTGTCGCGGCAGCCGTATTTGTGAAATAACCATGAACCGTTTTATTCCGTTTGGCGGAACAGCCTATCAGACCGACATGGATCAGGCAAACATCGTGATACTGCCTCTGTGCTACGAAGGGGCAGTATCTTATGGGACCGGTACGGGAAAAGCGCCGCTGCATTTTCTGGAAGCTTCGGAGCAGTTGGAAGAACTGGACGAAGAAAGCCTGATGAATTGGACACAGTTGAAGATTCATACCTGTCCGCCGCTTTTTCCATCGGCAGACCCGGAAACTGCCGTGATGCAGATGAAAGCTGCTGCCAAGACAATTATGAAACAGGGGAAATTTCTGTTGTCGGTGGGCGGAGATCATGCCAGTTCCATCGGACCGATCATGGCGTGCGCGGAAGTTTTTCCGAATCTGGGCGTGCTTCAGATTGATGCTCATGCAGATTTGAGGAATGAGTGGAACGGATCCCGCTACAACCATGCCTGTATCATGCGCCGGGTGGCAGATGATATGAAACTTCCCTTTGTACAGGTGGCTATCCGCTCGTTTTCTCCCGAAGAAGCCGAGTATATCCGGCAGCATCACGTGTCGCCGTTTTACGCACATGAGATTGATCCGATGAATCACGATTGGATGAAACAGGCAATTGATCGGCTGCCTGAAAATGTGTATCTCACCATTGATGTTGACGGACTCGATCCGTCCGTGATGCCGGGAACCGGAACGCCCGAACCCGGGTGCTTGAGCTATCGTCAACTAGTATCGTTGATCAAAATGCTCGACAGAAGGCGCAAAGTGGTTGCGGCGTGTATTAAAGTAATGTCCAAAATTCCGGGAAATCAGGTTTTGGCATATACTGCGGAA
>CAZMDM010000308.1:0-24689 GCA_964564775.1 uncultured Desulfonema sp.
CTCTGAATCTTCAGCCCAAACTGCTCAGGACCCTTCAGGAACACCGGATATACCGGGTCGGCGGCGAAAAAGAAATTGCGACCGATGCGCGCGTTGTCGCGGCAAGCAATCGCAATCTGAAGCAGATGATGGAGCAGGGGCTGTTTCGGGAAGATCTGTATTATCGCCTGAATGTGTTTGAAATCGAACTGCCCGCGCTGCGAAACCGGAAAGAAGATATTCCTGCTCTGATGGACTTTTTTCTGGAGCGATATAGCTATGACAACAAAATATTCGATTCGGAAGCCATGTCGGCACTGATGAAATATCCGTTTCCGGGAAATATCCGAGAATTGGAGCATATTATTCAGCGCACGGTAACTCTGGCGCGGGGAAAGATCATCCGAATTACCGATCTGCCTCCCGAAATCCGCTATTCCCATGCCGGAGAAAGCGGCTCTTTGTCAGAACGTCTTGAATCCCTTGAAAAAGAGATGATTTTTTCCGCGCTCGAACAATATGACTGGGTACAGACCAAAGCTGCCGCATCGCTCGGGATCAGCGAGCGCGTGCTGAGATATAAAATGGCAAAGCATCGGATAAAAAGAGATTGATCGGATTACGACGGCAGCAGATCGTAAAAATAGGTCATCACATCCGAGCGGGTAACAATACCGATAATATTGCCGTTCTCCACCACCGGTAGCCGCCCGATATCGTGTTTGACCATCAGCCGAGCCGCCTGCATAGGGCTTTTCCCCGGCTCTATGGTGATCGGATTCACACTCATATATGCTTTGACCGGAGAGTTCAGATTTGCCTCTTTGCGGATTTTGCGGAAATCCCGTCTGGAAATCACGCCCTTCAGTTTTCCGTCATCTGCCACCGGAATGCCGGTACAGCCCTTTTGTCGAAGCAGGATTGCCACCTGTTCCATCGGTGTATCCGAAGACACGGTAAATACTGGAAATGACATGACATCGCTGATCTGAACCGAAGATTGCTGATTGCCTTCGATCAAGTCTTTGATCAGTTCTTCCACCGCGTCAGGATTCGCATCCTGAATCATGGCAGAGCCTGCGCCCGGATGTCCGCCGCCGCCCAGACTCCGCATCACAGAGCCGATATCCAGTCCGTCTGCAACGCTCCTGCCGATCACGATACATTTGCCCGGAGACCTGCCGGTAAAAATTCCGAACGCCGCATCCACATTCATAATTTCCCGATACATGTGAACCACGACAGACAGATTGCCGACATGACCTTCGATATGAAGCTTGTTGAAACTGACCGTATATCCGTTGACTTTGGCGCGGCTTTCGTTTTTCAGCATATCGAACAGGACATTTTTCTGCTTTTCGCCGTATGCCGGGCGCAGAAAAGAACTCAATACCCCCAGATCGGCTTTGTGATCCATCAGATACGCAGCAGCATAGACATCTTCGGATCTTGTCGAAGGAAAAAGCAGATTGCCCGTATCTTCATGAAGACCCGCCATGAACAGCGTGGCATGAATCGGGGATACGGTGAGATTCTCTTTTTTCAGGTAGCGCAGCATCAGCGTAATGTTCGCGCCCATTTCCTCCTGACAACTCCAGTTGGGATTGATATCCCCGCGATCAGGATGGTGATCCCACAACATGATCTCGATGTCTTTTTTCTTTTTCAGAGAACTCATCTGTTCCAGACGATTCCACTTGTTCACATCCACGACAATCAGCCGTTTGACTTTGTCCAATTTCACGTCTTCGATTTCACGGATATTGAACAAATCTTTGTGAATGGATAAAAATGCCCGTACATTCGGATTAACCATTTTGGGAAGTACGGGAACCGCTTCGGGATACAGCAGGGTTGCCGCGATCATCGAGGCGACTCCGTCAAAATCCGTATTTTTATGGGTGGTTACAATCTGCATAATTCTGCTCCTGATCTTGCTGCAAAACAAAACTCTGTCCGATAGATTAACTCATCCGAAATGATTTTTCAACAGTACGGTGAGAATAATACTTTTTCCTTTCAAATCGATTGTTTTACAACTCACCTTAGGTTTAGTTTCTTATCTTATCCGAATCCTTCAGAACAGATTCACAGCAAGTCCAGCGGAACGGCACATAACAGCCCGGTTATTTTTCACGATTGCCGAAGCAGGAAGGTAGAAATTCTCTTATACTAAGGTAGGATATCTCTACCCGGCAATACAGCGTCTGTCGTATTGATTCTTATCGCGGTTCGTGAAATAAACTGATGGATTATATAGATTAAGGAGGTCCTTATGGGTGAATCTTGTCGAAGAAGATATAGCAGAATCAGTTCCGTAAACCTGACAGAAGTTCATGTATTAGATGCAGAAGAAATTGCGAATTGCGGAATCGGAAAAACATTGAATATTTCCGAAGGCGGAATTTTATTGGAAACTCATTTTCCCATCAAAATCGATCAGTTTCTGAACCTGACACTGGCTTTGGGAGATGAAATATTCGAAATAAAAGGAAAAGTCATACATTCTCAAAAAGGAGAGAACGGGAAGTATCGGAATGGTGTCCAATTTACAGAATATAGCAAACTCTCCAGTCCCTTACTGAAGTCATTCATAGCCAAATCAGGCGGCAACGGGAATGTGCAGGAATTTCTTATGAGTAGGGAGTGAAATCCCGTATTCCGAATACGCTTTCTACCCCATTGATTTATTTATCTGTTGATGTACACTTATGCTCAGACAACAGACAATGTTTCATAGGGGGAACTATGGATAAGAAGAATTATACATTGAGAGAACTGAGCGAAGAGTTGGATATCAACCTCAGAGAACTGAAAAAATATATCCGTTCCGGAATGCTGAAAGCTTTCAAGGTCGGTAAAAATTATGCTGTATCATCTGCCGATATGGAACGCTTCATGGATAAAATTCTGGAAGATGAGCCGAAAATTCCCGAACGCAATTATCTGTGCCAGCATTATGACCAATGTCTTAAAAAAGCCGCTGTATCCAACAAAGTATTCGGATGCAAGGGATGCCGCAAATTTTCAGACAACGGAAAACATCTTGTCATCCCATTGTGGGAATCGGTATTCGGCGCAGTTGCACATGCCTGACAAACGCGTTGTATTGATTTTCCCCGAATCTGTCTTATGATGTGAAGAACACATTTGAGAAAGGGGAAAAATCATGCTGAATGACAACATTCTGAACGCGTTGAATGAGCAGATCAATCGGGAAATGTATTCTGCTTACCTGTATATGTCCATGTCGTCTTACAGTGATTCGGTAGGTCTGAAAGGCTTTGCCAACTGGTTCATGGTTCAGTATCACGAAGAAATGCTTCATGCCATGAAAATTTACGAATATATTCAGCGTCACGGAAGCCAGCCAATTTTGAAACCGCTTGCCGGACCGCCGACAACGTTCGAATCGCCGCTGGACATGTTTGAAAAAACCCTTGAACATGAGCAGTTTATCACACGCTCGATCAATGACCTGACCGATCTTGCGATTGCGGAAAAAGACCATGCCACGCGGATATTTCTGGAATGGTATGTAACCGAACAGGTCGAAGAAGAAAACAATGACAATGAAATCATTGCCCAACTGAAGCTGATCAAAGATAATTCTCAAGGCTTGATAATGCTGGATAGAGAACTTGCTCAGAGAATGACGACCGTTCCCACCGACTTCAGCAAAGGCATTGAATCTGCATTGAATGCTGCGGCATGAAATGACAGATGAAATACTTACCCGGAGCGGACTTCTTTGCTCCGGGCAAATGATTTGTTAGGGTATAGAATTATTCTTTGCAGGTAGATATTTGCATTCTGGCAAGATTATCTTCCATGATTTTCCGGCATTTTTCAAAGCCGTCCTGATATGCCTTGTTCCAGTCCAGTACAGCGCCTTTCCATTTTTCAGTCGCCCAGTTCATCTGATTGACAAGCAGCTCCATGGCTTTTTCGTTTCTGGTCTGGAAAATGTTCAGAGCGTTGAAGGAACTATTCATCACCGTCATCTGATAATCCGCCAACTGTTTGAAAAAATTGTTCTGATCCATCATGTTCAGCATACGATCTCCTCATTCTGAGTATTGATTGATCGGCTTCCTGCCGATTTGTATTCACTGCGTCATATCCGATTCTTCAGATAACGCGTCATCCAAATCCAGTTGAAAGCGCACGGGTCCCCGATATTTTTTGTCACCGAATCGGGTATGCAGCGCGCATTCGGATTTGGGATTGGACCATGAGGTTGCCATAGCCACATGACCTTTAGGAAATGCGGATATTTCAACATCAATGTAGTCTTTCGGTGCCAACGCACAGTCTTTTTCCACCAGATCATCCTGTTCGCCGTAGCAGATCAGCCATGGGAGTTTCTTTTCGGCAATCCGTTTGAAATTGAGCTTTCTGCCGAAGAGAGTTACCGGCAGAGTGCCGTCTTCAGTGACCGGCGTATTGAACGAGGCAAAACTCATTTTGGTAATTGCCATCGGCAGATCGGTTCGCTCATATCCCAGCCAGTAATTCAGTGCAAGCGCGGTCTTGTTGATTTTGAACGGTTCTCCGGCTTTTTTCGGCTCCAGCATTTTCATATCTCGGAAAAATGCAACCACAGGAGATTCATTTTCAATGCTTCTGAGCTTATACACCCAGCCCATGAGCTTGCCGTCCGCCACCTTGTTGCCGTTGGGAAGGGTTTTGGTTCCGTAAGCCAGATCATTGAACCGTTTGGGAAGCGCTTTGAGAAAATCCGCCAGTCCCTTGCTTCTTGTCCCATCCATGGGTGCAACACAGGTGAGCAGCGCGTCCACCAGACCGTCCAGTTCACCGGACAGAACATTGCAGACCGCATTGAATCCGCCCTGACAATAACCGTTCAGCGTTACCGGCTTGCCATGTTTCGATTTCACAAGCTCGCAGAAATACTTGGTATCCCGTGTGTCATCTTCGCCGGTCATGGTCTGAAGCGCAGGCGTAGTCCCGATATCTTTGGAAATGCGGATATAGGTCGGAATGCCCATATTGGCAAAGCAATGGGTATAGCTTTTCCGATCATTCGGAAGAAATCCCAGAATATTGGCTCCCAAAACATATGGCGGAATCACGATAATCGGCTTCATGCCGTTATCCGTAACCACACCCGGTTCCACCGGCGCGACCTGATACAGAATAAAGCGGTCTGTTTCGGCAATTTTGGGATTGATGCCCCGCTCAAAATGAAATCCGTATTCCGGTTCGATATCCAGAATGGCTTTGGGATAAACATTGGTGATAATATCCATAATCGCTGTCTGACGATTCATGAACTCTTCAAATTTTTCTCCGCCGTTTCGGTTGAACAGCGTATTGAAGAACGCCTCCATAGCACGCGGCAGTTCTTTTCTGCCATAATCTCCCAAGGCTTTCAGACTGGCATTCAGATTGCGTGCGGATAAATCCGTATTGAATTCCATCAGTTCCAGATGGGACAGAATGCTGTCCATCAGAGAAGTTTCGGAGATTTTTTCCTGTTCTGCCATGCCGAAATAGTTGGTGGAAATCAGATACGGTACCATAAATTCATTGACATACTTGGTGAATCCGGCAAAACAGTTTTGCATCGCAACAAACTGATCTGTCACAAATTTTGCCGGAGACAGAAGTGTTTTGGTCATTTTTTCTTCGGAACATAGGTCGGAAAACATCATTATTACGAAACTCCGCCGAAATAATTTTCCACTTTCTCAAACTGGGCTTCCACGTTTTTTCGGAATTCGAGGCGTCCTTTTTTATAGGTGTCGGTCCATTCCCGGATGATTTTTTTTCCCTCTTCGGGAAGCCATGCTGCCTGATCCAGAAACATTCCCACCATCTTTTCTCCCTGTTCCTGAAGCGTGGTCATCGCGTTGAATGAATTATCAAAAGTGGCTTTATGAAAATCAATCATCTGTTTGAACAATACCTTCTGATCCATGATATCTCTCCTATTACGTTTTGCAATTTCGAAGTTGCCTGTTTTTTCAAAATAACATATAGTAGATTTTCACAGTTGTCAAGATTGATGTTGCACTGCACAATTTTTCTTCTGATCTGAATCTGCTGGTATTCGGATATTTTAAAGTCCTACTTATAGGCGAAATATATAGTGTTGCAATGTAACATTGTCCGAAAGGGGAATCATAATTGGCAAAAAAGATCATTTTGAAAAAATATCCGAACCGTAGACTGTATGACACGCTCAACAGCACATACATCACTCTTGCCGATGTTGCCCGGATGATTCGGGACGGCAATCAGGTCGAAATTACAGATGTCAAAACCAATGAGGATGTTACCGCGTTTATCCTGACCCAGATTATGCTGGAGCAGGCAAAAAGCAACAATATCGTTCTGCCGTCTTCTCTGCTGCATCTGATTATCCGGTTCGGAGAAAATACATTGAGCGAATTTTTCGAAAATTATCTTGAAACCATCCTTCGGAGTTATCTGTCCTACAAAAAAACAATGGATGAACAGTTCCGGTTGTATTTGGAGTTGGGCATGGACTTTTCCAGCATGGCAAAAAAAACATTCCGACAGATAACGCCGTTTTCATCCTTTTATAATAAGGATTCTGACAGTTCCGAAACAAAAGATTAAGTGAAATCGCTTGACAAGTGCATGGTTTTTTGAATAGTTTAGGAAAAAAACAGATTATACGCCGAAATAGGTCATCGTCAAAAAGAACGCCAGGGCAGAAATGGAGTATTCGTATGGTGGATAACAATGGTTTGAGAAAGCGTATTCCGGGAATCGGTGTGATTGCGGTATTGCTGGGGATAATCCTGCTGTTCGGGGGGTGTGTTACCGTACCAAGCAAAGAGGAACAGGTAAAACAGCGGGAAGCAAACGCCAGAGAAGATGTGAAGGCGATAAAGCCCTATCATGAGAATATCAATTTCGAGCAGCCGCTCTCATTGGAAGACGTCATTCGTTACGGGTTGGAACACAACCTGGATATGCGTATTGCGAAATTGGATCAGGAAATCACGAACAGAGAAACTCTGGCAGAAAGGCTCAGAATGCTGCCCAGTCTCAGGGCAGACGGAGTATATGAGCGTCGTGACAAGCTTCGGAAAAGCAACGTATATAACTGGAAAGAGGACAAGATACAAGAAGACTTCACGGTGTCCGAAATGAAAGACGGCACCAAAGCCAATCTGGTGCTGACATGGAATGTTCTGGATACGGTGCTGGCTTCAGTGCGATCCGGGATGTCCCGCATGAAGGAAGAAGTTCTGGAATACAAGCGCAAGCGTCAGGCTCACCAGCTGGCATTGGATATTACCGAGTCTTACTGGCAGGCAGCAGCAGTCGAAGATGCTCTCGATTATGTGCATGATGTTGAAAAGAAACTGAAAAGCATCAAAGAACGCATTCAGATTTCGGTGAATGAGCGGCGTCTGGACAAAATGGATGCTTCGGATGCGGAAATGCGCCTGAAAGAATTGGAACTGACCATCCGACAGTTGAATGCCAATCTGTCCAATTCCCGTTTGGAACTCTCCCGACTCATGGGCTTGAACCAGAACGTTCAATATACGCTCTTCCGTCCGCCGATCAAACCCATTGTCGCTGCCTTGCCGCATACCAAAGACCTGGATATTGACCGGCTTGAAGAATATGCACTGCTTCATCGTCCCGAATTGTTTGCCAGCGATATTCAGATACTGATCCAGAAGGAAGATGCCAAGCGGGCGGTGATTTCCATGTTTCCGGGTGCAAGTTTTTTTGCCGGAACTCATTATGATTCCAACAAACTTTTGTTATCCAATACATGGAACAGCGTGGGCGCGGGTGTTGGCTGGGAATTGTTGAGCATTCCCTCCCAGTATGCCACCTATCAGGGACGCCTGAAAGCAAAAGATATGGCAAGCACACAGCGTCTGGCAATGACGGTTGCGGTGATTACACAGGTTCATATCGCTTTGCTGGATTATGCCATCAAAGTTGACCGTTTCAGATTATTGGAAGAGACCTATATGCTCGGAGCCGACCTGCTGAGAATGGCTCAGGAGAAAAATGCTGCCGGACGTCTGCCGGAGCTTGCCGTAACTCAGCGATATTTGGAAGAAATGGCTGCCAAGCTCCGCCGGGATGAAGCGGTGGTGGACTTGTTGGTAGCTCATAAACGCCTGTGTGTTAGTATCGGAATCGCACCGTTGGACTGCGATACCACTTTGTCAGGTGCTGCGGGCGGAAATTATCAGATGGCAAGTGTTGATTTTTCCAAGGGCGGCACGGCAACCGGTGTTGCGAGCGGTATTTCCGCAGGAACATCAGGTGCGGATTCGAGTCTGCTGGCTACGAAAAAATGGAAATGCACCAAATGCGGCTATATTTACGAGGGCGCGCAGCCGCCGGATAAATGTCCGGTCTGCGGTGCGGACAAAAGCGCGTTTGTGGAATATTTCGGGGACGAGCTTTCGGATTGGGGAAAATCCAAACAGCCCACACTCCCTGCGTCTTCAGACAGGTCTGCAAGCCGTTCTCCAGGATGGGCAGGGGATGCTTCTGACAAATTTCTCTGGAAAGTGCAGATTGGCGCGTTTACCCGACCCGGCGGTTCCGAAAAACGATTATCCGAGATCAGGACTCTGGCGCTTCGCGTGTTAGACCAGCGTGATGCCAAGATCGAAGTTGCCAAGGTCAAAGGACAGGATTACAACCGGGTACGCGTCATGGGTCTGACCGAAAGTCAGGCAAGAGCGCTTGCCAAAGAATTGAAAGCCAAAGGCATGGAATACTGGATTATACCGCCTCGGAGCGCACACTGGTAAAAGAGTGCAAGATGCAACATGCAACATGCAAAGTTGATTTTTGCACTTTTAACTTTGCACTTTGCACTGTTTTAAGGAGGTTGTTATGCTGAAAACCATACTCAATTTGTTCAAACTGGAAAACAGAGTTGTTCTGGACGCTGCTGCTGCCGGACATATTGCAGATCATCATGACCGGCATCAGGACGCGTATCATGCCACAGAAACATACTCCGATCATACCGCAGGCGATCAGAAAGAACATATCGGAGAGTCTGTGGCACGGGCTGCTGCATTGCTGTCCCGTCCCCAAGCCTCTGCCGAGCCGACAGACGTGGTTCTGGTCTCAGACAGCCTCCCGGAATATCAGACGCTGGTGGCAGCCGTCAGACCGGAAGCAATTGTGATCGTGTATGATGCGAACAAAGATTCTGCTGCGGATATTATTAATAAAATTACTCAGGTATCGGAAGCTGCCGGGAAGCAGATCGATTCCGTAACCGTGCTGTCTCATGGGGATGAGGGAAGTTTTCAACTTGGAAAAGATACGGTTACGAGTGATAATGCCGCTAATTTCGGAACACTGGAACATGTTCTGTCGGATAATGCCCGGATTTATATTTTCGGCTGCAATGTATCGGATGGTTCTGGCAAAGGACAGGCGCTGTTGGATACGCTTGCGACTGCAACCGGAGCGAAAGTCTTTGCTTCCGATGACGCGACCGGTAAGGGCGGAGACTGGGTGCTGGAAGCGTCATCGCAGAATGCTGCAAAGACTTCTGCCGAACCGCCCATAGATATCGGGAAACTTGCCGGATATTCGGGAACGCTTGTTTTGCCGAGCATTGACCTGGACGCGAATGACAGTTCGGGTGCAACCGGCAACGATTTCAGAACCTCTTTCACCGAAGGGCATGAGACAGTCGGTATTACAGACACTGATCTGACGATCAAAGATGCTCAGAACGGCATTGTCAAATCGGCTACAGTTACGCTGACCAATCCGACAGATCGCTCGGCAGAAGCACTTACAGCCGATACCGGAAATTTCAACATCAAGCAGACCTATAATTCGGCTACTGGCGTCCTGACTTTGGAAGGTTTGGATACGGTCGAACATTATCAGCAGGTTCTGCGTACGGTTCAATACAAGAATACTTCTGAAGACCCGGCAACACAGGAACGGGTGATTACCTTTACAATTCAGGACAGCGGCGGAAACACCAGTGCTGTGGCAACTTCCAGAGTTGCGATTACTGCGGTCAACAATGCTCCTGTTGTAACTCTGCCCGGCGGCGGTCTGCCCTACGGAGATGATGCGGGGGTTGTGCTGCTGAACAAGAACGCGTTTGTTTCGGATGTGGATTCACGGGATTTCAATGGCGGTATGATGACAGTGAAATTTACCTCCGGTGCAGATACGTATGACAGAATGTCGATTCAGAATGGCGGAGATGGTGGAAAAATTACGGTTTCGGGAAATCAGGTATTATATCAGGGACAGGTCATTGCCACATTCAGCGGCGGAACATCATCTGTTCCTCTGAGTTTTACTTTCAATGATCATGCCAATCCGGTAACCGTGCAATCGCTGGTCAGAAGCCTGACGTATGAGAACACGGCAACGATTCCCACCCAGGTCAATCGCAAAGTGGAAATCGTAATGACAGACGGAGATGGAGGGACAAGCGCTCCTGTAACTCAGGAAATCAGTCTGAACTCGGTCAATGACGCTCCGGTCAATACGGTTCCGGGTCTTCAGAGCATTTTGGAAGGTCAGAGCATTACGTTCAGCAAAGATAAGGGAACCACGATTGCAATATGGGATGTGGATGCGTCCACCGGAACGCTTCAGGTCAATGTCAATGTTACTCAGGGCAGGCTGAAAGTTGTCGAAGGTACGGGCGCGACCATCACCAACAACGACAGTGTCAGCGTCAGTATTGTCGGTACGGTGGATCAGATCAATGCGGCACTGAATGGCATGACGTATCAGCCGTCAACCTCGGATTGGTACGGGGATGATACACTGACGATCACCACAGACGATCAGGGGAATACCGGCTCGGGCGGGGCTAAGCGCGATGTGGATACCGTAGGCATCAAGGTCTTGGCTGTGAATGATGCTCCTGTCAACTCGGTTCCGACCGGACAGACCACAAGCGTGGATACGGATCTGATATTCAGCAATGTGAACAGCAACCGGATCAGTGTCGGGGACCCGGATGCAGAAGCGAACCCGATTCAGGTTACTTTGAGCGTGGGACACGGCACTCTGAGTCTCGGAACGGTTTCGGGTCTGACGGTTTCGGGCAATAACACGGCAAGCGTTACCATCACCGGTGAAATCAGCAAAATCAATCAGGCACTGGACGGCATGAAATATAAACCGGCTTCGGGCTGGAACGGAACAGACAGCATGAAGGTGGTTACCGATGATAAGGGAAATACCGGGCAGGGCGGTGCGAAAACTGCCGAAAGCACGGTTGATATTGCTGTTGTGCCGAAAACACCGTTCAATGCCAGCTTTATCGAAGGCGATCCGCCGGTAAAAATTGCCGATCAGTTGACGGTGGGCGGGGTTACGTCCGGGCTTCTGACATCTGCAAAAATTGCGATTACCAATTCGGCGGAAACCGATAAAAGCGTTGAAAGTCTGGTCGCTGCAACAAGCAGTCAGTTCAATATCAAGCAGAGCTACAATTCTTCCACAGGTGTTCTGACATTGGAAGGTATTGATACTGTAGAACATTATCAGCAGGTTTTGCGCTCGATCACCTACAACAATACATCGGGCAATCCGAATCCCTTATCCCGTATCATCAACATTCAGATAACGGCAACGGACGGAACTGTAAGAGATATTGCCGCGACCACTCTCACGGTCAAAGCAGTGAACAACTCGCCGGTGCTGACATTACCGGGCGATGATGTGGATTATATCGGTACGGATCCGATCATTGTGAACAAAGATGCGTTTGTTTCGGATGTGGATTCTCCCAATTTCGATACCGGAACGCTGACCGTATCATTCAAAAGCGGCGGTACAGCTACGGATCAGTTGGGCATCCGTTCCGAAGGCACGGGAACAGGTCAGATCAGCGTATCCGGCAATCAGGTAAGCTACGGCGGAACGGTGATCGGAACATTCAGCGGCGGAACCAACGGAACTGCTTTGGTATTCAATCTCAATGCCAATGCGAATGAAGTGAATGTTCAGGCATTGGTCAGATGTATCACTTATACTAACACGATCCGAAATCCTGTGATGCAGGAACGTGAGATACAGTTCGTGCTGACAGACGGAGACGGCGGAACCAGTACACCTCAAATACAGGTCATCAATGTTCTGGACTACAACGAACCGCCGGTCAATATCGTTCCCGGAGCGCAGACCATGAATGAAGACGCTCCGGGCGGTCTGGTCTTCGGAGCAGCAAATTCCAATATGATTTCGATCAGAGATGATGATGCCGGCGATGAAAATATGCAGGTATTGCTGATTGTTCAGAACGGTAAACTGACGGTTTCCGGCGGTTCTGGGGCAGCGGTTACCGGAAACGGGACAGGAAGCGTGATTCTGGTCGGCTCTCAGACCCAGATCAATACCGCGTTAAACGGATTGCTGTACAGACCGGTTGAAAACTGGAGCGGCAAAGATATGCTGTCGATTACCACCAATGACCAGGGACATACGGGCTTGGGAGGTGCAAAAAGTGCTGTCAGCGGCGTTGAAATCACGGTAAATCCGATCAATGATCCGCCGGTCAACAATGTGCCGAAACCTCAGGTGGTCAAAACCAATTCGGTTCTGACATTGAAAGATATCAACTCGAATCAGATTTCTGTCAGCGACCCGGACGCGGGCGATAATCCGATCAGTGTAAAACTCGAAGTGGGGCATGGCACACTGGAATTGACAACCTCTGCTTCGGGAGCAACTCTGACCGGCAATAAAACCGCAACGATTGAGCTGACCGGAAGCATTACCGCGATCAATGCGGCACTGAACGGGCTGAATTATACGCCGACATCCGGCTATGAAGGCGGAGATACTCTGACTGTAACCAGCAATGACAAGGGATTTACCGGAGAAGGCGGTCCTAAAACCGATATTGATAAGGTTTCGATTACAGTGTCGCCGGAATTGGCACGGATTACCTATTTTGTGGAATCCAGAGGAGAAGTCAATATATCGCCTCAGGATCTCGTTGTTGACGGAATCCCGATGGGGATTGTGAAATCCGCTACAGTGAAGTTGAGCAACATCAAGGACGGGGATGCGGAAAGCCTGAGAGCCAATATTGCTAATCCTGAATCATCCAATATCAAACAATCGTATGATCCGACTACCGGCGTACTGACCCTGACAGGGCTTGATACGGTCGAAACCTATCAGAAGGTTCTGCGTTCGATTCTCTATGACAATACGTCTCAGAATCCGACCGCATCGCCGCAGAGATTTATCGAGTTTCAGGTAACGGGCGCGGACGGCAATACGGTTCAGTTGTCCAAAACCGGTGTATGGGTTGTGCCGGTGGATAATCCGCCGTTTATCAGACTTGACGGGAAGGTCATCTTCAGAGAAGGTGAGGGGTCGAGCTTGGGGAATCCGGTTACTGTGGATGAATTTTATGCCAATCTGAACGGTATTATTGACGTTGACTCACCGGATTTTGACGGCGGTTTTCTGAAAGTCGAACTGTCAGGAGCTACTTCAGCCGATGACAGCCTGACGATTCGGCAAGACGCGGATATTCAGACGACCACCGATAACAAGGTCCTCTACAAAGGTGTGGAAATCGGAACTTTCGAGGCATATACCCCTGAAAAGGGATTGGTGATTCACTTCAATGCCAATACCAAAGCGAATCCGACTACAGGAAAACTGGAGGCGGTTCAGGCGGTGATGGATAATATCAGCTATCAGAACAAAAATGTGGATGCTCCTCCGCATCATGGGCAGCTGACGGTTAAATATACGCTCAATGACGGCGATTCGGTAGATTCTTACGCGGCAGACGGAACCGCGTTTCTCGGTGTTGGAAAAAATCAGAGTTCCGATGAAAAACCTTTGGAGATTATCGCGGTTAATGACGCACCCGTCAACCTGTTCGGCGGACAGCAGCAGTTTCCGGAAATACCGGTCTATGTTCAGAAAGATACGGCGAAATATCTGAGCGGTGAAAATCCCGCGGAACGATTCAGCATATCAGACGTGGATGTCGGCAATGGCACTGTTCAGGTCATTCTGACTTTGGAGACTCAGGAAAGCACCAGAGCCGCCAGTAAAAGTACACTGACCGTATCAGAACAAGCCGGTGTAACTATTGAAGGGAATGGTACGAGTCAGGTTACCCTGGTCGGAACGGTTGCCGATATCAATAAAGTTCTGGCAGGTTATCTGGTGTATAAGCCTGCTGCCGGATTTGTCGGGAAAGAAAATCTGATTATGTACACGAATGACCTCGGCGGTACGGGTGTTGTCAAGATCAACGGGCAGGATGTGGAGGGAACGCCAGGTGATCCGAAGAATCCGCCGCCCAATGCGCTTTTCGACAGAGATGTGATGCTGACCTTTATTGTTCAGGAACCGGCTGCACCGCATCGCAATGAAGGCGGAAATCCGATTCCCTGGACACCACCGGAGGGTGTGGTCAATCCTCCGGCAATTCATCCCGAAGCCGGATGGGGACCGCCGATTCAGTTCCCCGGTCCGGTCGAGCCGAACGGACCGTTCTTTGCTTACGGACGCGGATTGTACGGCAATCCCTGCGGTGATGCACCTCTGTATCCCTGCTGTACACTGGAAGAAGCTTTGAGAATCGGATGCCGATTTGCGCCTGCCATCAATCCCGAAGCCCGTGCCTGTAACGTTACTTGGGAATGGATGGAAAGCATCGGGTGGAATGTGCCTTACGGATGGCACGGAGATTATATCGAAGAAGAATATGATCTGTATCACGGCTTGTTCCTCAGAGAAACCGGCGATAAAGGCTTCAATGTCGGCGCAGGTGAATTTGCGGACAGTTTCAGAGCGGTTGAAGAAGCATTGGATGCACTGCGTATCCGAAATGAGGAATATGATGTGTATTATACCTTGTTCCTCAAAGGACCCGGCGGCGAATCGTTCAATGATCTCGGTCCCGGCGAATTGAAGCAGGTTTTTTATAACGGCAGAGAACAATTGGATAAATCTGCCGAATGGTGTCCTGCGGGAGAGCCTTACAAACAGCAGCAAAGCTAATTGTTTATTGAGATAACGCTTGACCGATATGGTTCGGTCAGGCGTTCTTTTTTTCACGCTCTGAGATAAAAGAGTATGAGAATAGAAAATATTCGCATTCAAAATTATAAGGTTTTCAAAGATGTTACTGTGAAAAAACTTCCGAAAATGAGTGTTTTTCTGGGACCGAACGGCTCGGGAAAAACCACTTTTTTCGATGTTTTCGGATTTTTAAGCGATGCGTTGCAGCATAATGTAACCATTGCATTAAATCGCAGAGGCGGTTTTTCGGAAGTCATCAGCCGGGACTCGAAACCGCATGATATGATCAAATTCGAAATCAAATTCAGAAATCCTCAGCCTGATGCATCCTACGCGCCGTTGGTTACATATTCTCTTGAGATCGGTTTCGAACACGGAAAAGCCTTTATCAACAGAGAAGTATTGAAATACAGAAGAGGACAAAACACCGGCGCTCCATGGCATTTTCTGGATTTCAGAAAAGGGGAAGGCACTGCCATTATCAATGAGGAAGAATATGGAAAAGCAGGCGTTAAGGAAAAACGGGAATTTCAGAAAGTCTCAAGCCCGGACATTCTGGCAATAAAGGGATTGGGGCAGTTTCAGAAGTTTAAAATTATCAGTTCGTTCAGATCCATGTTGGAACGATGGTATGTATCCAACTTCAAAACAGAATACGGCAGAAATATTTCCGAAACCGGGATTTCCGAACATCTCTCCGTAAGCGGGCATAATCTGGCTCAGGTTACCAAATATATCTATGACTATCACCGGGATATATTCGATGCGATTTTGGAAAAACTGCCCAAGCGTATTCCCGGCATCAACAAAGTCGAAGCAAAAGACACAGAAGACGGCATGATTCTGCTTCGGTTTCAGGATGAGAGCTTTAAAATGCCGTTTTTATCGAAATTTGTTTCGGATGGCACGATCAAAATGTTTGCCTATCTGATTCTGCTGCATGATCCGAATCCGCATCCCCTGCTTTGCATAGAAGAGCCTGAAAACTTTTTATATCCTGATTTGCTGCTCGAATTGTGCGAGGAAATCAGAGAATATTCGGAAAGAGGCGGACAAGTGTTTGTTTCCACTCATTCTCCTGATTTTGTGAACGGTTTGAGGATAGAAGAATTATTTTTCTTGGTAAAAGAAAAAGGATATACGACCATCAAGTCGGCATCTGATGATCCGATGGTCAGAGAATTGGCGAAAGAAAATCAGTTGGGATGGTTATGGAGAAATCATTACATCAGGGGAGCGAATCTGAAATAGCTATGTTTCTGCATATTTTTGCCGAAGAGGCATCCTTCAAACATATTGCTGACCATCTTGTTCCTCAATTGTTGCCGCAAGACGCGAGCTTTCGTGTATATCCCCATCAGGGAAAACAGGATTTGGAGAAAGCTCTGAAAACTACGGTACCCGTGATCAGCAGAATACCGGATTCCCGTATTCTGATTACCAGAGATCAGGATGATGAGGATTGTGAACAGATAAAGATGAATCTGCTGAAATTGATCGAAGGAAAATGCAAGTGTCCGTATCTGATACGAATTATTTGTAATGAATCGGAATGTTGGTACTTGGGAGACTTACAGGCGATCAAAGCCGCATACCCGCGTTTCGATCCCGACAAGTATGCCCATACTTCGGATTTTCGTAATGTTGATGATATTCGGAATGCTCCTGAAAAAATATTGAAGATCGTTCCCGAACTCGGTAAAAGAGAGCATTTGCCAAAGCTTGAGTTTTCGAGAAGAGTTTCTGCTCATCTAAATATTGCCAGAAATACATCAACCAGTTTTCGCCACTTTGTTTCAGCCATCAGAAAGTTAAGCTCCCCGATATGAATCAGAATCAGGCGTTACAGAAGATTTCTGTAAAAAATTTTCTGACTCTCCCTTGGCTGGGCTTGAGAGCCGATGTGGTGCTGCATCCGGGACCTGTTGATCCGGACGGACAGCGCTCATGGGTATTGGAAGACCCGGTTCGGGGCAACAATTTCCGGCTCGGCTATATCGAAGGCGAAATCCTGTTCCGCCTGCTGACCGAACGCGACCCGGACGCGGCTCTTTTCAATCTGTATGAAACCAGTTCGCTCAGACCCAGTATGGAAGAAGTTGCCGGGTTTATTTCTATGCTTCAGAGAGAACATCTGGCAATTGTTCCGCCGAAAGAAATTATCCGCAAAGAAGCGCTTTCGGACGGAAGCGGAGAGCCGACCATATTGAATCAGCTTCTTGAAAGTTATGTATTTTTCAAGATTTCGCTTCTCAGACCCGACGCGTTTCTGACCCGAACCATCTCATGGATTTCGATATTGTGGTCTCCGATTTTTCGCTATATCTATCTGATCTGCGGAATTACAGGCGTATTTTTTACGGTTCAGGAAATCGAATTGTATTTCGGAACCATCAGCTATCTGCTGACGCCCCAGGGAAGCGTGGCATTTTTCTTATGTCTTGCACTGCTGAAAACCGGGCATGAATTTGCTCATGCTTACAGCGCCAAATCTATGGGGCTTCATGTCAGAAGCATGGGGATATTCTTTATCGTACTGTGGCCCCTGCTTTACACAGATGTTACCGATGTATGGAAAATCCCGGATCGCAGAAAACGACTCAGGGTTGCCGCAGCAGGTGTGATATTCGAAATTGTTGTGGGCGGACTCGCGTTTCTGGGCTGGGCAATATTGCCTGACGGCATTTTGAAAAGTCTGATGTTTTTCTTATCCGGCACATCGCTTGTCTCTTCGGTCATGGTCAACCTCAATCCCTTCATGCGCTATGATGGCTACTATTTTCTCATGGACTGGTGGGGCATTGACAATCTCAGACCCCGCGCCTTTGCCATGCTCAGATACGCGGTAAGACGTTTGCTGCTGGATTGGAAAGGTCCACCGCCGGAAATCCATCCCCAGCGCAATATGATGATTCTTTACGGTATATTGGCGCTGAGTTACCGGCTGGTGATTTATATATCTATCGCGTTGGCAGTGTATTATTTTTATTCGCCGGTTCCGGGATTGATTTTATTCGGTGTGGAAATGTGGTTTTTCACGCTCAGACCAATATGGATAGAAATCAGAGATACAGTAAGGCAGAGATATCTTATGGGTTCAATACTGAGAATTATGCTGACATTGTGTATTATCGGTACACTGATCTATGTGCTGATTATTCCCATCCCCAAATTCGAGCGGCTTCCCTGCCTGATACTTTACAAGGGAACCAACCGGATTGATGCGCCGTCTGCCGGAATGCTGACCATGCCCATGCCGAAAACCGGCCGCGAGGTTCGTCAGGGCGATCTGATTACCCAGATCAGCAACGATGATCTGATCCGAGATGCGGATAAAGTCAGATTCGATCTTGAAGAAATCAAAGCCTCGATTGACAACTTGGGCAGCGGGGGGGCACAGGGCGCGTATCGCAGTTGGCTGCTGGTCGAGGAAGAAAGGCTTAAAGCTTCTTTGGAAAAATATATTCAGGCAATCGCGCAGCTTGAAGTCCGTGCGCCTGCTGACGGAGTGATTACCGACATCAACGACAAATTATACGAAGGCGCGTATCTGGCAAAAGGGGCGTATCTGTTTACCATTGCTAATCCCAAGTCGCATGAACTCAGGGCATACATCCATGAACGCCTGATCGGAGATGTGGAATTTGCGGATAAGGCAAAGGCAGTGGTGCATTTTGCAGTACCTGAACTTCCCGAACTTTCAGCAACCTTGAAGGAAAAAAGTGCGTTTCCGGTATATTCGTTTCCCAATTACAGTCTGTTCGATGTTTCGGGAGGACCGATGCTGTCGGTTCAGGATCGCGGGGGAAGAAAGCCCAGAGATGCCTATTTTGCATATACCTTTGATGTGGATGCGGTTCCGACATGGCTGCCTCACGGACAGCCTTCGTGGATATGGATTAAACAAGAGCCGGTTTCGGTGATAAACCGGATAGTTGATAAAGTTCGGAAAAGTCTGACCGACAGAGGGCTGTTGTGAATTTCATCTCTACGGATTCATATCAAGCAGTTGTCTCTCCAGCATCTGCTGCATCTGCATGAGTCTATTCTGTACCGGCTGGGGTGTTTTCGGTTCTACGCTGACAGCTTTGCTGACAAACTCCTTAGCATTATCAGGAATAGTTCTCTGCCATTGGTTATCTGCCAGCCACAGCATCGCATTTCCGTCATTGTCTTGATAAATGCCGGGCGCGATCTTGCGGGGATTCGGTTCAGGCAGTTTTACCGGGCGATAGCGTATGAACCGCATGTAAGCCGCATTGAGCGCGTCTTTGATTTTTTCGAGATTTCCGATTTCAACCGATTCTTTGCGAATACTGTCGCTGAGCATCTGCAATGGCGATACCCATGTATTCCATTTCCGGTAATCGGCAATGGTTCTTCGGACTGCACTGATCTGTGTATGCAGATTGGTCAGGAGCAGATAGACGGTTTCGTTATCCGGCATGGTGCTGAGGATCGGCTCGGCATAGATTTCCCGGATCAGCGTGAAATTTTCGGGTTTCATGCGATAATAATACGGTGCGAATCTTGCCGGAGCCAGATACACTCTGCCTGAAGGGGTCAGAAAAATATCATCGGTAACTGCGTAAAACAATTCTTCTTCGGTCTGATTATTGCTCGATTCTTCGGATTTGTCCTTATCCACCATCACGGTTTTTTTCGGATAGGTTTTTCCCTGCATATTCACTATGTATGCCAATGTCGCCATCTGAAGCGCTTTGGAATGAAACGGCGTGGGCTGTTCCTGAGACATAAAACCGATGCTGCCGCCCGAACTTCTCGATGACGAATATCCTTTGGCATACATATTGTCGGGACAGAGCAGATTGACGGCAATGATGATCAGCATTAGAACGCTTAATGCCTGCCCCGCACGCTCGATATTGATGACCTGCTCTTTCAGCAGCAGAGGCAGTTCTCTGCGAAGATGCTGAAACTGCTCCCGAAGCGATGCGGATAAACGTTCTGTTCTGCGATTGACCTCCTCGAATAACTGCTCGATGTCCATAGATCGCAGAATATTCAGCAATCGGACAATCCAGTCCCGATCAATCTGTGTCGGAGAAACATTGAACGGTATCGGCACACCCAGCAGATTCAGCATATCCGAAGCTGTACGGATAATATCGGAGCCTGTGGGCGTAAGCGGGTTATTCAGGCTCTCGGATAATCGTTCTTTCCGAATAAAGCGGGTTTTTACCTTGGTTTTCCAGCGTTTCAATTCCGATAACGCTATCTCTGTGCGTGAACCGAAGAAAAATCCCCATTGACCGTAGCCGTGATTCGCAAACGATGGAATTGAAAATTTCAACGGTATGGGATTCAGTTTCAGTTCGTGCAGCGTATTGAAAATCGCCTGATACGCCTTGCCATGCTGTGTCGGAGAAACCGCATTCATGCTGAAAATGCCGTTCTCCGAAAGCCGCTCACTGATCTTCATCAGAAAATCTGATGTGAACAGCCGTGCGGTTTCGGGCGTATTCGGAAACGTGAAATCGCTGATAATCAGATCGTACAGGATATCACTTCGTCTCAGATACGATTCCGCATCTTCGGTAAATACCGATACTCTCCGATCATCAAACGCATTGCGGTTGAGTTTGGAAAACGTTGTTTTGGCATGTTCGATGACATCGGGATCATGGTCTGCCAAATCCACAGCCGCGCACCGCCGGTATTTCAATATTTCCCGCAATGCCAGTCCGTCTCCGCCGCCCAGAATCAATGTCCGCCACGAAGATGATCTGCGTTTGTTCACGATGGCGGCTCCGGGATGAACCAGCATTTCATGGTAAATGTGTTCATCTTCGGAGGAAAACTGGAGTTGCCCGTCAATATAAAATAGTGTATTGTCCCGCGTTTGCCGGATATTCAGTTTTTGTTCAGCCATAAGACCTCCATCAGACGGATGATGACAAAACAGGTTGCCGCAACAATCATCGGAAGCAGACAGGCAGAAGCGAATTGGTAAAATTCATGCGGACTTGGCGAGTATGATAAATACATATAAAAACTGTAAATCCACATTGTGGGCAGCACGCCGCTCCATGCCAGAAATCCGAGCTGCTCGTTTTTCATGCGTTCGGGAAAACTGACTGCCCATCGGAGAATAAACAATGCCCCCCACAGAATGCCGATTCCGATTGTCCAGAAGGTATCGGAAAATAGGAGTAAAATGATTAGGCAGGCAATATTGACGCCCAAAGAGATAAGCCATGTCAGGGAAATGTAGTAAATCATCAGAGAAAAAACGAGAATTGTCGGAACGCTCCATGAGAGGAAATAATCAAAGGGCGCGGTGAACAGCCATACGAATCCGATAATTCCCATGATAATTCCGATGGGTATCCATATATAATGATTGGGAATAATTCGGCGCAGCGGCAGATAGGGAATGAGTTCGAATTCGGTCTGCGACACATTTTCGCCATCATACGCTTCGGGATAAAATTTTTTGCGCTTTTTCCAAAGCTCTATGGCAAGGTTGTATTTCTGCGATTCATCCAAGTAATCCCAAGTGATTTTGGTACTTTTTCCGCCTTCATCATTTTCCGCTTTGCCGATATTCTTAGCATGAAAGCGATATTCTCTTTCTCCGTAGCGAGCCGATTGAGGAGGTTCTTCAGGAATATCAGACGGATCCAGAGAGTTCCAGTTTCCGTCCGCATTCTGAAACTGAACCTCTGCCATCGGAATTTCTTTGGTAATGATCCAGAATTCCTGCCACTCGTTGTTGATTTTTTCACGAGTGCGAAGCAGATACACGACATCTTTCTGCGGATTTGTCAATGTCCACTGGGTTTCATGGTAAATCGCGGAGACATGGTAATCGCCTTTTTCCGTAACATACCACATTTGCTCCCGAAAACGGATTGCATCGCCTTTTGCTATATTTTCAAGGAGTTTCATCGCTGATCACCGATCATTAGTTACTTTGATTGATGCTGATTTTTAATTTATCCGATATATTCGGATTGTCAAGTATTTACTTCCAAATGCAGGATGCAGGGACGATGGAGGATTTCGAACCGGTGGTCGAGAACGCTATCAATGATTCGGCAGCGCAAAGCCCGTCAACTCCCGAACTGACGATACCGCCGGCATATCCTGCGCCTTCTCCGGCAGGAAACAAGCCTCTCACACCGACCGATTGTCCGTCTTCGTCTCTGATAATCCTTACCGGCGCAGAACTTCGGGTCTCTGCGGCATAGACAAGTGCTTCTTCAAAATTCACACCTTTCATCGCTTTCAGCATTTTCGGAACCGCATCGAGCAGAGTTTCGGATATGTATGGCGGCAATATCGGATGTAGATCTGCCGGACGGGAGCGTTTGCAGGACAAGCTCTCAGGAAGATATGTCGGTGTTCTGCATGACAAAAAATCTTTCAGCAGACTCGCTGGCAGGCTGTAATCGCTTCCTCCGGCAAGATATGCGGCATTTTCGATTGCCGATTGAAACGCACATCCTTCCAACATCGCATGGTTCCAATCATCGGGAGTTACCGGAACTAAAAACGCGGCATTGCCGAATTTTTCGGCTCTTTTGGAAAGAATCATCCAGTTGGTCGTGAGTCTGCCGGGTTAGGATGCACAGGCAATCACCCTGCCGCCGGGACATACACAGAAGGTGTAACATGCCCGGTATTTTCCGCCCTTTTTCCGGGTCAGGCGAAAACTTGCGGCTCCCAGACGCGGATGTCCGGCATAATTTCCCCATTGCGCCCGATCAATGCGATATTGCGGAATTTCTATCCGAACACCGATAGCAAACGCTTTGGATTCCAAAGGTACGCCCGTATCTGCCAGCATCTCATACACATCGCGGGCGCTATGCCCTGTTGCAAGAATACAGGTATCTGCTCGAATTTCTTCACCATTGATAACCACTCCGCGCAAGGTCTTATTTTCGATAATCAGCTTGTCAAGCCGAGCATGAAAGCGAACCTCTCCGCCGAGTTTCTCGATACGCTTTCTCAGATTCGGAACAAGCCGATGCAAGACATCACTGCCCAAGTGAGGTTCGGCATCCGTAAGAATATTCGGTGATGCACCGCATTCCACCAGAGTTGTCAGAAATCGGCGCACACGGGGACGATCTTTGCTTCGGGCAGTCAGCTTGCCGTCCGAAAACAATCCTGCGCCGCCTTCACCGAATAGGACATTGCTTTCGGGATCGAGTTCGCCGTGATTCCAAAATCGGGCAACCTGAGAGGAGCGTTGTTTTGCCATTGCGCCTCTTTCGATCAGAATCGGAGAAAGCCCGGCTTCGGCAAGATAAAATGCAGCCATCAATCCAGCAGGTCCTGCGCCGACAACAAACGGTCGAAATGGAAGTTTATCGGTAATTTTCGGAATTTTCGGAAGATATTCGGATGATTCGGATATTTCGATATCCGGATGGTTTTCAGGTACTTTCATGCCGTGATATTCGACCTCGACAGTCATGGAAAATATCGGCGCATCTCTGCGGGAACGGGCATCCACAGAGCGGCGGATAATCCTGAGATCGGATAAGTCTTCGCTTACGCATCCGATCTTTCGGGCTGTTGCCGAAACAATGTCTTTATCCTCATAATCCAGAGGAAGATGTATCTGATGAAGGAGCAGTTTCACGATGACACTCTCTGACAGTCGAAAATAATACGCTTATTATGCCCGATTTTTCGGATTGTGCAAGCGAAATAAACCCGACATATTGTTATTGTAGCGATGACAGATTCGAAGTCAATCCCTATTCGCAAGATTTTTCTTCAATCTTTTGGCGGAAAACAAAGTATCTTTGAAATAATCCAGCCTGCTGATTTTGACACCCCTGAGACGGCTGACATGGGCAAATTGGTTTTTGCTGAGATAAATCCCGACATGAAAAATTCTTCCGCTTTTCGATCTGAAGAATAGCAGGTCTCCGGTTTTCAACTCATCCAAATCCACCTGCACCAGATTCTGCTCGAAAATTTCCCGAGAACTCCGCTCCAGATCAAAGCCATACACCTTCTGATACACGGCTTTGACAAAACAGGAGCAGTCCACCCCTGATTTCGAACATCCGCCCATCTGATAACGGGTTCCGAGCCATTCTTCAATTGCCGCAATCAGTGCCTTATTTTCTTTTCCTCCGAACTCTGCTCCCAATTTATTCGGATACGATTTTTTCGGCTGTTCATCCTCATCCGGCAGATCATCCTCCTGAATATCCGGCTTAGGAACTTCGGATTGTGGCGGCAGCGGGCGGGATTGTTTTGACGGGACAATCAGACTTCTCCGGATTATCGTAACTTCTTCGACAGAGGTGCAAGCACAAAGGCTGAAACACAGCATCATTATATATCCGAATCGTATCATATTGCCTTCCTTTCTGCTGTAATTCGTCTGATTCTACTTATAAAAAACAGAATCCGGCAATAAGGTCGGGAGAGTATTGCTAAGGTAGGGATTTCCGATTATGGCTTGCACTTTTTGATAAAAGCCTGTAAAGTTATACAGTTTTACTTGAAAATTCCGACATCGGAAAGCTCTGCTATGAACGAAACCATATTGCTGACAGACGACGAGGAGGGTATCCGCAATGTTCTGCGGATTGCACTGCAAGACAACGGCTATAATGTTCTGACTGCTGAAAACGGTGAGCAGGCTTATCAAAAATTTCTTCAATATCAGCCATCTGTTGTAT
>CAZMDM010000309.1:0-13372 GCA_964564775.1 uncultured Desulfonema sp.
AAGGCTCGGAATTTGTGGCAGGTGCGAATGAAGGCTTCAGAGAGGTGGCAGGCAATGCTTCAAAAGTAGCCGATCTGGTCAGCAAAATTTCTCAGGCATCCAATGAGCAGAATCAGCGCATCCGTCAGATCAACGATGCGGTTACCAAAATGAATGCAGTTACTCAGCGCAATGCCGATAACGCGGAAGAACTGGCAGAATCCATGTCCATTTTCAAAGTAAATTCATAAATATCTATAATATCAATCAGAATCATCTTTCCGACTTTCCCGTATCGAATCCGAACTGCCGGGAACATGTTCGGTCCGTCCCGGCAGTTTCAGAAAGCAGATGAAATTTACAGATTCAGGTTGACCAGTCCGATGACCTGGAAATCCGGTGCCGTGTCGGTCAGCCCGATTCCCGCATGAAGTTTGAACCCCCAGTAATTTTTCAGCCACACAATGCCGAGACCGATTTCGCGGCGATCTTCGTCCGCTGTCTGATCATAGCAGGGGCTGCAACCATAATCGTTTTTGTTTTCGATATTTACGAATTCGATATAAGAATCCCAGCTTTCGGAAATCTGATATTCCAACGCTAGTCCCAGAAAAAGCGAGCTGGTTTTGGTGTAAGCAACATCCGTATCTGTATAATTGATGCCGATATTTGCAGACAGATAAAACCGCTCCCATCGTTTGCCCAAAAGCAGATTGATTCCGTAAGACATGTCGTTTTCGGTAATTGTATTGAAGGGATACAGATCACCGATAGATTTGTCGTGATTGACAGGAATCAGAAGATACGGCATCAGGGAAATATCGAGCGGCGCGTCTTTCGATGATCCGATCAGACGGAATTTTCCGCCGACAAACACATCGCCCATGCCGGATTCATTCACAGCATAATCGGTGTTTTTCCAGTATTCCCAATGTGTTGCTATGGAAGCTTCCCACCATTCCCCGTTGCCGTAGGTCAGACTTAACGGAACCGCCCAAGTATAACCTTCCTGATTGTCTATGCTGCTGAACAGCGAATATATGCCGCCTGTCTGAATATACGCTCCCTGAACAATCAGAGGCGAATATGTATAGGCATAGCCTTTCAAGCCATACAGCGCAAGCATTTCATCTGCCATAGCGCCTGATGCGATCAGCAAAACCGCGATGGTCAGTGCAATGATTTTTTTCATATCGGTATTCCTTTCATTAGTTCATCGGCGTAAGCTCGACTCTCCGATTCATGGCTCGTCCGTCTGCCGCAGAGTTGTCTGCCACCGGCTTGCTCAGCCCGAATCCTTTTGCAGAAAGCCGGTCTGCGGAAATTCCTTTCTGCACAAAGTACGCTTTCACCGCATTCGCCCGTTTTTCAGAAAGTTTCTGATTATAGGGCTTTGATCCCACGCTATCCGTATGTCCCTGAATTTCGATCTTCATATTCGGATTGTTTTTCAGCACGACAATCGCTTCATCCAATATCGGATATCCCTGAGGCTTGATATTCCATTTCGCGGTGTCGAACAGGACTCCGCTCAAAGTCCAGCATCCTTTGAGATTGACCTTCGCGCCTTTCGGAGTATCGGGGCAATCATCGCTGTCATCATACACGCCGTCGCCGTCCGACTCTTTTTTCACGGACGCAGCAGTGATAATCGGCGCGGGACTCGCTTCCTTCGGAATAACTGTCGGGGCGGCTTCGGGAATCACTGCGGGTTTGGCAGCAACGCTCTGAGGACACAATTCTTTTGCAAAAGCGCTCATCACGGAAGCATCTTTGAGCAGTTCCGATGCTCTGTAAAATTTTCCGTCAGCAGTATCTGCCATGTCTTTCAGCAGCTGTTCACGCGGATTGTCTTTGCCTCTTTTTGTGTTTCCCAGATACACCGTATGCAGCGTCAGATGATTGCCGTATTTTTTTCTGATCTGCCGAAGCTCTTCCAACGGATCGCGGAAACTTTCTTTGGCATCCGTAATCAGAACCAGCGTCATCAGTCCGTTCACTGCTTTGAGTTCCTGTTCATCCAACTGATGCAGCGCATCTGCCAAAGGTGTGCGGCGATTGAACAAAGGATATTCTGTCGGAAAATTCCGTTCGATCTGATCTTGAAAATTTTCATAATTATATCGAGATATTTTCAGCAACTGCTCATATCGCTCCTTGTGTCCGGCAACATATCGGATGCCGTAAATTCCCGTATTGCAGGAAAGTTCTTTGCCCAGCCCCAGCAGAAGCGCTTTCATCTGTTCGGCTTTTTTCAAGGATTCTCCCTGATCGTTTCTGATTTTTTTCTGCATGGACCCGGATATGTCCGCTAAAATCAGCACCGGCTTCTGATCTGCCGATACGATGATAGGCACCAGCATCCATGTCGCGATCAATACGCAAGCCCATCGTCTTATTTTCATTGCACATCCTCCTCAGATATGAAAAACCGTTCTGAAAAAAACTGTTTATAAAAACAGGAGAGGTATGTTATAAATAAAAAATACAAAAATCAACTCTAATTTTTTTGAGATATACAGGGACTTTCTTATGATTCGGAAAATTCTGATTCTGATCGTACTGATCGCTCAGTGTGTAAGCAGCGGATGTGCGGTTGTTGCGATTGGAGTTGCCAGTGCGGGAGCAGGTTTGGGAACATACACCTATCTTGAAGGAGAACTCAGGCGTATGTATCAGGCAGGACATGAGGAGGGCGTTCAGGCGGTGATGTCATCTCTGCCAGAGCTTGCCATGTCTGTCAAAGATAAAAATGTTTATGATTTCGGAATCAAAACCGTCATTACCGCACAGCGCAGAGACGGATTGCCGGTTGTGATCAAGATCAGAAGCGAGACTTCGAGAGTCTGCGAAATCGGTATCCGATGCGGCTATGTCGGTATCTGGGATAAGCAGACATCGGAGCAGATTCATGATGTCATTTCACAACGGCTCAGACAATAATGGTTTTAGCATATTCGGAATAGAAACTCATGACTCGAAAATATTACAAAGTTCTGAGCATCGCGGGATCGGATTCCGGCGGCGGCGCGGGCATTCAGGCTGATCTGAAAACATTTTCCGCATTGGGCTGTTACGGCATGACGGTTATCACCGCTCTGACCGCTCAGAATACGCTCGGTGTCAGCGGCATACACCCGATTCCGCCGGAATTTGCCGCTCAACAGATGGATGCTGTATTTTCCGATATGGGCGCGGATGCGGTCAAGATCGGAATGCTGTATTCTGCCGAACTGATTCGGACAATTGCAGATTGCCTGAAAAAATACCGGGTTGAAAGAATTGTTCTTGATCCGGTCATGGTGGCGCAAAGCGGAGATAAGCTGCTTCAGGATGATGCGATTGATGCGATCCGAAACGATCTGATGCCGATATGCAGGGTTGTAACACCGAATCTGCCTGAAGCGTCCGTGCTGCTGGGGCGGGAAATTCATAGCAGTGATGATATGAAAACAGCAGCCGAATCGCTGGCAAAATACGGCTGTCAGAGTGTTCTGATCAAAGGCGGACATTCGAAAGATCATAACAGTACGGATGTTTTATATCTGTCTGAAGAAGATCGCTATGTGATTCTGAGCAAACCGCGTATTCGGACATCGAACAATCACGGTACAGGCTGTACCCTGTCCTCGGCAATTGCCTCTTTTCTTGCCAAGTCCTTTTCTGTCGAAGACGCGGTCAGACATGCCAAAGAATTTATTCATCAGGCAATAGTGTCCGGCTCGGAATATTCACTGGGAGCAGGTCATGGTCCCGTGCATCATTTTTTTGGGTTTTGGAACTGACGCAGGCGCAGAACCTTAATCGTTCTTCAAAATTTCCATTCGTTTTTTTGCCGAAATATGCTAAATTCGCTTATCTTTTAATCGTATCGAACTTAAGTTTTTCAAAGGAGTGAGAAAATCATGTCAGGCAGAAAATTTTTGACATATCTGGCAATGGCAGCAATGGTGATGATGCTTGCAGGCTGTGCAACGCTGACTCAGGACAGTTTCGGTTCTCCGGCAGGCGGATATTCCCCGACCGGAGTGGGAGGCAATGTGTCATCCGCAGGATTGTATTATGAATTCAGTGATGTGTTGATTCCCTACGATATGCGGGTGGATAAAAACGCTACGTTTGTTACCCGTGCGCCCAATTTTGCAGCCGGGGTGCTGTCGGTCAAGGGCAAAATCGAGATCAACTCGCTGATCAGCTATTTTGTCAACAGCATGGCAAAGGACGGATGGACATTGATCACCTCGTTCAAATCTCCGCGCACGGTGCTGCTGTTTCACAAAGAAAGCCGATGGTGTGTGATCAATATTGCCGAAAGAGATTTCAATACTTATGCGGATATCGCAGTGATGCCCGGCGGATCCTCCGGTGGCAGTCCTGCGGCAACAACGGCTCCTCCTGCATCATCCGTGGTGCAGCCGCTTGAAGAACCTTTGTACAGATGAGAAAATACCGTGAACTATCCGATTCTGAACAGCAAACAGATTGTATTGGGAGTATCTGGCGGCATTGCGGCATATAAGAGCGTGGAGCTGCTTCGGCTGCTGAAAAAGCAGGGAGCGGATGTCCGGGTGATTATGACCCGCAATGCATGCAAATTCGTGGGAACCATCACCTTCGAGGCATTGTCCGAAAATCCGGTATATACCGATGTGTTTCAAAGTGGAGAAGACGGTGCGATCCGCCATATCCGATGGGCAGAAGCGGCAGATCTTGTAGTGATTGCGCCTGCCACTGCCAACATCATCGGAAAATACGCGAATGGCATTGCGGATGATGCACTGAGTACCTTTCTGCTGGCGGTGAAATCTCCGGTGATCGTCTGTCCGGCAATGAATGTGAATATGTATCAGCATCACGCTGTTCGGAGAAATCTTGAGACTCTGAAATCCTACGGATGTGTGATTCTGGAGCCATCATCGGGATTGCTTGCCTGCGGCACAGGTTCCGGAAGACTGCCAGAGCCGCCGGATATTCTGGACAGAATCGCATATATGCTGACTCCGAAAGATTTTATCGGGAAACGGATTTTGGTTACAGCCGGACCGACCCGCGAATTTTTCGATCCGGTGCGCTATATCAGCAATCCATCTTCGGGCAAGATGGGCTTTGCCATTGCGCGTGCCGCAGAACATCGGGGCGCATCGGTAACGCTGGTTGCAGGTCCCGTGAATCTGCCCGATCCGCCGAATATCACCGTGATCCGGGTAACGAGTGCCGAAGACATGGCACAGGCAGTGTTCGATAAAATGGAAGATTCCGACATCATTATTAAATCCGCAGCAGTTTCAGATTATCGTCCCAAAGATATTGCGCCTCACAAAGTCAAAAAAGGCGATGAGGAAAACATTCTGATTCTGTCCAAAAATCAGGATATTCTCAAAGCCTTGGGGCAAAGAAAGAAACATCAGATTCTGGTCGGATTTGCGGCAGAAACTCAGGCGCTTGAGGCAAATGCCTCCAAAAAACTGGCGGAGAAAAATCTGGACATGATTGTCGGCAATCTGGTGAATGTGTCGGGTTCGGGATTCGGCACAGATACAAATCAGGTAACGCTGTTTTATCGCAACGGAACCAAAGAATCTCCGCCGGTCATGGAAAAAGAAGCGGTGGCAAATCTGCTGCTGGACAGAATTTTGAAAATCGAATCTGCAAGACATGGGACATAGTCGGAGGGGATTATCGACATAATCGAGTGTTATCTTGCTGAGTTTATTCAGGGAAATTATCCAAATTCGGAATAAACCTACATGAGCGTTTCGGATCATATTCTCACCTGCCTCAGCACTTCCAGACTTCTGATCTGTCTGCCTATATGATACGGCACAAATGCTTCCAGAAAATACAGGCTTTCATTCACTGACTGGGGATTGAAACGGATTCTTCCGGCTTTTTCCGTATCTCTGCTGTCCAGCCATTGCAGTTGTTTGATCGTACCTTTGGACAGCCAGACTCGCTTTTTCAAATCATCTGAAACACATCTGGCGCATACAATTCCGCCCTGCGCGAGATCGAATATCAGGCGATTTTCCCTGATTTTGTCAATCAGAGTTCCGCAGTTGCAGCAATGATTTAAGTTCGGGCAAAACCCGGATACGGACATAAAGCGCATCTGAAACAAAATACTGAGAATATTTTCAGAGGTTTCTCCGTTATCGAGTTTATCCAGAACATGATGAAACAGGCGATAAATCTCATGCTGCTTATGATCTTCTTCGGACCATTCGGAAATAAGTTCCGCCCAGTAGCAGGCATACGCGGTTTTGCGGATATTGCTGCGGATATTGAAAAACGCTTTTTCCAAAGCTGCTTCCTGCAATACGGGCAGTTTTCCCCGACCGTTGGTGCAGACCAGTTGCAGCACGGAAAACGACTCGAGCAGTCCTGCAAAGCGTTTGATACTTTTCTTGGCAGATTTTGCCATGACAGATAACTTGCCATTTTCAGGTGTAAAGAACGTAAGGATCAGATCATGGTCCCCATATTCCGTGCGCCTGAGCAAAATCGCGGGGGTGGAAAAAATTTTCGAGTTCGGGATCATTTGATGATTTTGATCGTCGCCTGCTTTCTTAAGTTTTCAAGCCATGCCCGGAATTTCTGTTCCACAATTTCCTTATACAGCTTGTCTTCGACCTGCGCTCTGACTTCATCCACGGATTTGGCTTTGGAACTGATGATTTCCTGAACAAAAAAAATCTGATACCCCTGTTCGGTTTCCATCACATCCGTGTATTGACCGGCTTTCAAATCTTTGACCGCATCCCGGATCTGAGGCGCCAGCTTATCGAGTTCGAAAGTCCCCAGTTCCCCGCCTTCGGCAGCTGTGGGCGCGTCTGAATACTTTTTTGCGAGAGCCTCGAAAGATTCGCCTTTTTTCAGTTTGAGCAAAATATCCTGCATTTCATAGCGCAAGGCATTTTTTTCGATCTCGCTGCCGAAAGACAAGGGCTTTTTGAGGATATTGCGAAGATGGTATTTTTTCTCCGAGCCGGATTTGTCGGGATTTTTGTCCATATAGGCTTTGATATCATCATTGGTGATCACGATTTTGGATCTGACTTCCACGCTGACTAACTTGGAGCGAAGAATTTCTTCCCGCAGACGAACACGATAATCCTCCAAAGTCAGACCTTCTTTGCCAAGCACTGAGCGCAAATCTTCATCTGTGAAATAATTCATTTCCTTGATGCGCTCAATAGCCTTGTCAATTTCCTGTTCGGAAACCGAGATATTGAGTTTCTTGACTTCCTGATCCGTCAGTTTCTGATCAATCAGCTTGCTGATCGTCTCTTCCCGGAGCTTGAACATCATTTCCCGTTCTTTATCCGGCGGATAATTCATGTCCTTCAGTTTTTCCTCGAAGGGTTTAAGTGTCTGATTCAGCTCGAACAAAGAAATAATATCCTCATTGACCACTGCCACAATCCGGTCAACCAGTTCGGAGCCGTATGCCAGCCCTGCAATCAGCATCGTAAATACACAAATACTAAGAATCCGCAATTTTTTTCCACTCTGTTTCATTGATGTTCACTTTATAGGTTTTTCGAAGATTTTCAATCCATTTCGGATACAGTGATTCGGCTTTATTTTTTCTGATCTGCTGTATCACGGCTGCATGATTTTTGTCGGCACCGGCATATTCTTTCGAGAATGCCGCAATATCCTCCGGCATAACGGAAATCTGCTGTTCCAAATCCGTTCCGATCACTTTTTCCATCAGCAGCCGGGCTTTAAGCTCTGTTTTCCATGAATCGTAAGAAACTCCTGCTTCAAGCAATGTTTTTTCGAACTCATTTTCAGGATAGCCTTCTTTGGCTGAAACAATTGCTTTTTCGAGTTCGGATTCGGATATGCCGAGTCCGAGTTCTCCAGCTCTTTCCGTCAGAATTAGCCGCTCGGACAACTGACTCAGGACTTCCAGACGAATTTCGGACAGCAGAGCCGAATTTTTAAGCAGATCCGCACCGTAAGCAGTTTTGGCAACTTCGAATGACCTATTGAAATCCGCAACTGTGATTATAGCGGAACCGGCTTTGAGCAGATACGTATCTTTCTGAGACGAATCCGGTTTCATGCAGCCGGGTACCGAATACAAGATCAGTATCAGACAAACTATGTCGATTTTACCGTAACGCATCATCAGCCATCTTAATCTATTTTCGGAAATTTTCAAATGAGAATTTTATTCTACCGCAATAACATTGATATTCACATCTATATTGCTGATGAACGCCATAAGAATCCAACAGACCTGACATAAACCGGCTTTTTTCAGACAAATATTGACAAAATTCGGATTACAAAATATATATGAGCCATGCAGATAAGATTTATGATACCTGTATCTGAGATCAAACTTTTTCGGGAGGACAATATGCCGTTATTCGAATGGAAAAAAGAACACAGTGTGGGTGTATATGAAATGGACAGACATCATCAGAAGCTGTTCGATATGCTGAATCGTCTGCATGATGCCATGAAAGAAGGCAAGGGAATGCAGATGATCGCGGGAATCATCCGCGAGCTTCTGGATTATACCCGCTATCATTTCGGAGAAGAAGAAAAGCTGATGGAAAAGATCAGTTATTCGGGCATATCCGAACAGAAAATGGCGCATCAGAAATTCATTGCTCAGATCGAGGGATATAAAGAACAGGCAGACAAGGGACTGACCGCATTCTTAAGTTCCGGGGTTTCCACGCTTCTGACCGACTGGCTCAGAAATCATATCGGCGTGATGGATAAAAAATATCAATCCGCGATGAACTCTCACGGCATCAAATAAGTAGTCATCCATAAATTCATGGATACTGACTTCCGGCGGTATGACGAAGACGGAGTTTTGCAATTGGCTCCTCTTTCAAAACTTTTCAACCGAGCGATAAATCGCCCGGCTATGAGCCGAAGCCTGCTTAAGCAGGCCTGAGCTTTCAGCCCTGAAATTTATTTCGGGGCGTAAAAACGGACTTCGGAAAGAAGTTGATATATGAACGAGTACTTAGCTTTATTGCCGGATCGGAATTTCCGATAAACCGGTTCCGGCAGGATAATCCGAATGGATATTCAATATTGCTGTTCCGCAAAAATCCTGAGTGTCGAACAGGCGATAGCCGAAATTAAGAAGGGAAGCCGGATTTTTATCGGTTCAGGCTGCGGCGAGCCTCAGTATCTGATCCGCGCACTGGTCAGCAACCCGGATATGCAGGATATCCTGATCTATCAGATGCTGTCGTTCACGCTGGCTCAGTACATGGATGACCCTGATTTCCTGCGCCGGTTCGCCCTGAAGCTTTTTTTTATCAGCGCCAGCATGAGAAAAGCGGCTTTCGAAGGTAAAATCGATTATGTTCCCGCGTATCTTTCTGATATTCCCAAGTTGTTCGAAAGCAATCAGATCGGGCTGGATGTTGCGCTGATTCAGGTCAGTCCGCCGGACAAATTCGGATTTTGTAGCTTGGGAATTTCGGTGGATGTTACCAAACCCGCGCTCAGACATGCCAAAATGGTGATCGCCCAAGTCAATCCCAGAATGCCGCGTACCTGGGGAGACAGCTTTGTACATATTGACGAAATAGACTGGCTGGTGCTGCACGAAGAGCCTCTGCTGACAGATATACCATCCGTACCGGATGAGGAAGTGGCAAAGCGCATTGCATTTTATGTATCCGATCTGATCGAAGACGGCGCAACCATACAATTGGGCTTCGGACGACTGTCGGAAGCAGTGATCAGATATCTGCATGACAAAAGAGATTTGGGCATTCATACCCAGATGATCAGCGATGCGTTTATTCCTCTGTTTGAAAAAGGCGTGATTACCAACAAAAAAAAGAATTTCATGCCGGAAAAAGCAGTGGCAACCTTGTGTATGGGGTCTGAAAAAATTTATGAATTTGTGGACAATAATCCGATCTTTTATTTCCGGTCAGCAGATTTTGTCAATGATCCTGCGGTGGTGGCACTCAATGACAATATGATTTCGCTGAGTTCCGCTTTGGAGGTTGATCTGACCGGACAGGTCTGCACGGATTCGGTGGGGCACCTGTTTTACAGCGGCATCGGGGATCAGGCAAATTTCATTCGCGGGGCTGCCATGTCCAAAGGCGGGTTTTCGATCATCGTTCTGCCTTCGACTGCCAAAAACGGTAAAATTTCCCGAATTGTTCCGAATTTAAGCGAAGGCGCAGGTGTGGCAACTCTTCGGGCTGACGTGAATTTCATTGTTACCGAATACGGCATTGCCCAACTGCGCGGCAAAAGCATTTACCAGCGCGTCATGGAACTGGCGCAGATTGCCCATCCGAAGTTTCGAAAAGACTTAATTGAGTCTGCCAAACGCTATCATTATATCTTCCCGGATCAACTGCCCCCGCCGGGCGAAGACTGGTTATTTTTAGAGGAATATAAAAGCCGCACCGTGCTGAAAAACGGAAAATCCATGTCTGTCCGACCGCTTCTGCCCGCAGATGAGTTTGCCTTTCGCAATTTTTTTTATTCCCTTCGTGAAGAAACCATTTATTACCGCTTTTTCAGAAAAATCAGCATATTTTCACACGAGATGGTTCAGCGGCAGTGGGCGAGTGTGGATTATCGCAAAAACATGTCTCTGATCGGCATGGTGCGGAACAAAGGGCATAAAGAAATCATGGCAATCGGCTCTTATGTCAGCACCGAAGACAACTATGCGGAAGTCGCATTTGTGGTCAGAGAAGATTTTCAGGGTTCGGGTGTCGCATCCTATCTTCTGGAAGCGTTGGAAAAAATCGCTAAAAAAAACGGTTATAAAGGTTTTACTGCCATCGTTCTGCCGGATAACCGGAGCATGATTCATGTATTCAGAAAGCGCTATCCGCATCTCAGAAGCATCAGTGATGAAGGCGGGATTCAGATTTGGATGGATTTTGAATAGTTCATGATATTTATCTTAATCCGATGAATCAGCCTGCCGCGAGCAGAGTGAGAATGAGTTATGCGTTAAATAAAATTCATTTGATATATTGATATATATTTTTTAATTTTATATATATAAAATTTTACATAGCGGATAAAAAAACGATGCTAAAAAACTAAATTAAGATTGACAGTTTCGCTTCTTTTGTTATTATGCCTGAGGAATAAGTTGAAGCTTATGATTATCAAAGGGTTTCAGCGTTAATCGGATGTCTTCATTACATTAAAGAGGTGAATCAGATGAAAAAGATGTGGATTGCCATGTTGTTGCTGGTCATGGTAGCTGCTCCCGTGTTTGCAGCAGATACTATCAAGATTGCGATTACCGGACCTTTCACCGGAGGCTCCGCGCCGATGGGCGCGTCCATGCGTGACGGAGCCAAGCTTGCGATAGCCGAAATCAATGCTGCCGGAGGAGTGGATGTGGGCGGCAAAAAAATGCTGTTCGAAGTGATCGAGCGGGATGATGAGGCAAAGAACGAGCGCGGTGCTTTGATTGCTCAGGAATTGGCTTCCATGAATGATCTTTCCGGTATTATCGGCTCTGTCAATACCGGCGTGGTACTTGCCGGAGACAAGCATTTTCAGGAAAAAGGCATTACCAAGATCATCTGCCCCGCAGCAGGTTCCGCGTCCATGACCCAATGGAGCAAGGCAGGCGTAAAGGACTTGTCCATTTTCCGATTTGCCGCGCATGATGGCATTCAAGCAGCGATGGTTGTCGAAGAAGCGATCAACCGGAAGCTTAGCAAAGTCGCTATTTTTTATGATTCCACTAACTACGGGGTGTCCGGCAGAGACGATATGCTGGATCAGATCAAAAAGCAGGGGAACAAACTCGAAATCGTTGCCACTGAAAAATTCAATATCGGCGACAAAGACATGACTGCTCAGTTGATGAGTGCCAAATCCGCAAACGCTCAGGCAATTCTGATCTGGGGAATCGGACCCGAATTGGCGGCGGTTGCAAACGGCATGGCAAAAATCGGGCTGAAGATACCTCTGATCGGCGGCTGGCCCCTTTCCATGTCCAACTATATTGATAATGCAGGCAAAAACGGCAACGGAACATTGATGCCGCAGACCTTTATCGAAGAACCCATTACGCCCAAGTCCAAAAAATTCATCGAAGCTTATCACAAAGCGTATAATGTAACCCGTATTCCTTCGCCCGTATCTGCTGCACAGGGCTATGATGCCGCGTATATTTTTGCGGCAGCAGTGAAACAGGCAGCCAGCACAGATACGAAAAAGATTAAGGAAGCACTCGAAGATTTGAAAGAGCCGGTAGAAGGCGTGATCGCGACTTGGAAAAAGCCTTACAGCAAATGGGATCCGGCAAATGTCGAAACGCATGAGGCATTCCGCCGTGAGAATGCGGTCATGGGCATGGTTCAGGATGGCCGCGTGGTATTCGGCAATGACGCGGATCGTCAGCGTCTGATCCAAAACGCATCCAAATAAAATTATGAAATTTCTGATTATTGCACAGATGTCCGTAAGCGGCGCGTTGATGGGACTGATTTACGCCCTGATTGCCTACGGCTTTCAACTGACTTACGCCACCGGCAAAAGCATCAATTTCGGTCAGGGGGAGTTGGTGATGGTGTCCGCATTTTGCAGCCTCACCCTGCTCAATCTGGGCGCTCCCTACTGGCTGATGGTGATAGGCGGTTTATTTATCGGTGTGCTGCTCGGGCTGTTTGTCGAACGCGCGGGCGTGCGCCTTGCACTGGAGCAGAAGAGCGAAGGCTGGATTCTGCTGACCATCATCATCGGATTACTGGGATTTTCTGCTGCGGAAAATATCTGGGGGCGGGATGATCGCCCCTTTCCCACGCCCATTTCGTCCGATGCGCTGCAAATCTTCGGCGTCAGTGTTACGCCGCTCGAAATTTCGGTGGCTATCGGCGTGTTTGCCCTCATGGGACTGATCGAGCTTTTCAAGCGCAAGACCCTTTTGGGAAAAGCATTCGAGGCAGTATCGGCAGATCGGGATGCTGCGGAACTGATGGGGATTTCCGCCACCCGAACCGTCATGCTGTCTTACGGATTATCCGGGCTTGTGGCAGCAATGGCAGGAATTTTGGTCTCGCCGATTACCACTGTGGGACCTACGATGGCATCTGCCCTGATTCTGAAGGCATTTTCAGTGGCGGTCGTGGCAGGACTGGATTCGGGTTTCGGCGTGGTGGTGATCGGACTTTTTCTTGGAGCTTTGGAAAGTCTGACCAGTTTTTATATCGGCAGCGGCTGGCGGGAAGCTCCGGGGCTGATTCTGCTGATTCTTGCGCTGGCAGTGCGTCCCAATGGCCTCTTCGGGAAGGCGACGATTCGGAAGGTGTGCAGCATCATCTGATCTCAGACTATGCACAAAACTACGCGTCAGCGTGAAGCAATTTTGAAAACCGATACCGATATACACCGCCGGGAATTTCTGCTCCGT